>JAGWRY010000394.1 GCA_028869495.1 Elusimicrobiota bacterium
AGGCCGGGATCCAGTCGCGCGGCGGCTCGTACGCGCGGCCGAGGCGGCCGAGGACCGCCGCGCCGCCCGCGTGCGCGAGGTGGTGGATCAGGTTGGCCTTGACCGCGCCGCGCCGCAGGACCGCGCCGCGCGACGGGCCGAGCAGGCTCAGCTGATGCGGCACCGGATCAGGGCCTCCTTCAGGTACGCCTTCATCGCCGGGTCGGTCCGCGACGCGAGGACGACCTCGTCCATGAAGGCCCTCGCCATCTCGGTGCGCCAGCGGTACGGGTCGTTGCCCTCGTTGACGGCCGGGTTGTGGTAATAGTCCGAGGTGCAATTGCGGCAGATTTCGGTCGAGAGATCGAACGAGCATTCCCGGTAGCGAACCGGGATCCCCTCCTCGACCGAGCCGACTTTCGAACGGCGGCGGCCTTCCCAGTCCACGAACGCGAAGGGGTAGAACGAAAAGTCGCCGTTCGGGTATGTCTCCATCGACGAGTGGAACGGGCACCAGTCCTCGCGCACGATCCCGTCCTTGAGCATCAGCGGGACCAGCGAGCAGACGACGAAGCGAAAGCGCCCGGCGCGAGCCTCGTCGCGGACCCAGTCGAGGACTTTCTTCATCATCGGGCGGAAGAGATGCTTCTTGTCCTTCCAGCCGAAGCCGTGGATCACCTCGATCTCGACGTTCTCGAAGCCGAGGCCGACCAGCGTCCGGAAGTTGTCGAGCATGCGCTCGACGTTGTCCGGGTGCACGCACTGGATCGCCATCGTGCGGCGCCGGCCGATCGTCTCGAAGATCGCCGGCAGGTTCGGCAGCATCCGCGCCCAGGAGCCCTTGCCGGCCTTGTCGGCGCGGTGCGCGTCGTGCGTCGCCGCGTCGCCGTCCATGCTGACCGACAGGAAGAAGCGCCGGTCGGCCAGGAACTCCAGCCACTCGCGCTTGATCGGCAGCGCCGCGCTCGTGCAGAACGAGAGGTCCAGGTCCTTGCCCGCCTTGAGCGCCTCGGCGCGCGCGAAGTCGGCGATCTCGCGCGCGACCGGGAAGTTCAGGAACGGCTCGCCGCCGTAGAGGAGCAGCTTCTTGACTTCGCCGGGCGAGGAGAGCAGGAAGCGCACCAGGCCTTCCGCGTGCGCGCGGGAGATCACCTCGCCCGAGTCCTTGTCGATGAAGCAGTACTCGCACCTCAGCGGGCAGGCGGTGTTGATCGCGACCTTGAAGCGGCGGATCTCCTTGTTCGCCGCCAGCCCGCGCGCGCGCAGGCGCGCCAGCTCGGTCGGGCCGTAGGCGGCGTCGCGGCTAGGCGCGCGCGCGGCCATAGAGCTCCTCGTAGGCCGGGTGGCCCTCGCAGCGGGCGATCAGGTCCTTCAGACCGTCCGCGAACGCGTCGGCCACGCGGCGGAAGTTCGTCAGCGCGGCGCGCGGGTCGCGGCCCGCGTGGCGCGCGTGCTCGACGACGCCGATCGGGCAGAACACGTGGCCCGCGCCCTCGCCGGCCCCCTCGATGAAGGCGGTCGGGTCGTCGAGGCGCGCCTGCCGGCCGTCCCAGTCCGTGCCCGAGCCCGGCGTCCCGCAGCGCAGGTCCGCGGCCTTCCCGACCGGGAAGGACAGGGCCTTGTCGCAGGCGTAGTACTTGCCGTCGGGGCCGAGCGTCATGTTGTGGCAGTCGTGCCACCAGGCCGGGTCCGTCGCGTTGCTCTCCAGCGCCTCCAGGACCGCGTACAGGATCTGGAACTGCGGCGGCCGCACCCCCGCGTCGAGCAGGGCCCGGTACCACTTCGAAAGGCCCGCGAGGACCCGCCGCATCACCGCGATCTTCTCGTCCGGCCAGTCCTCGTACAGCTCCGGATTAAACGTGATGCGCCCGAAGCCCATCCGGTGGAACGCGTCGACGTTGGAGAGCAGGCGGTCCACCGTCTTCGCGGTGAAGACCAGGGACACGCCGAGGTTCGCCTTGTTCAGCGGCTTCAGGCGCTCGATCGCGTCGTCGTAGACCGAGCGCTCGGTCGTCTTGTAGTAGACGCGGTGGAGGTCGTTGTCCTCCTTGCGCCCGTCGAGGCTGATCGTGCAGTGGACGCCGAGCTCGTCCAGCGCGGCCGCCTTCTCCGGCGTCAGCAGGACCCCGTTCGTGAAGGTCTGCAGGACGCCCCGCGGACCCGTCTTCTCGCGCGCGTAGCGCGCGGCCTTCACGAACAGCCCCCAGTCGAGCAGGGGCTCGCCGCCCAGGAACGTCACCTTCCGCCGCTCCGGCGGCACCTTCGCGACGAACTCGTCGACCGCGCGGCGGATCGTCTCGAAGTCCAGGCGGGCCGCCGGGCCCTGGTTGACCGCGACGTAACAGTAGCTGCAGGCCAAGTTGCAGCTGTTGGACAGATAGACGGCCAGGTGATCCAGGGCCACAAGTTCTCGCTGGGAGACCGCGGCGTCGTCCGCCGGGGCGGGTCGGGGCGGCGCTCCTACGCGGTCAGCACCTCGGGTTGCACCAGCCGCCGCGGCAGTGCGAGCCGTGGGACCCGTGCGAGCCGTGCGAGCCGTGCGAGCCGTGGGACCCGTGCGACCCGTGCGAGCCGTGGGACCCGTGCGACCCGTGCGAGCCGTGCGAGCCGTGGCTGACGTGCGAAGAGCCCCCGCCCGAGTTGTGCAGGTAGTTCGCGTGCGCGGCCGGGGCCGGCGCCGCCTTGAGAAGCGCCGCGCCGATGATGCCCAGCGCCGACGCCGTCTTGACGACGTTGCCCTTCGTGATCTTGCCCTCCTCCGAGCTCAGGAACACCGACGCGTCCTTCTTGAGCTGAGGGAGGAGCTTGCCCTTCTTCGGCTTCTTGCCGTCCTTCTTGTCCTTCTTCTTGGCCATGAGGATTCCCTCCGCTAGCGGTCTTTGAACTCGAGCCAGGACTCGAGCACGGCGCGCGCCTGCGGGTCCTGCAGGCGCTCGAACAGCACGTCGAAGATTCCCATGATCCGCCCGCACCACGCGTTGTCCGGCATGCGCCCCCACGGGGCGCCCTGCGTCTCGTAGTTGAACGTCGGCGAGATCGTGCAGAACGGGGCGTACGCGCACTGCGCGCACATCGGCTGGCACTCGGGCATCGAGGCGTAGAGAGACGCGCGCGCCGTCGGATGGTCGAGGAGCTCGGCCAGGCTCGACTCGCCGGCGCGGCCGATGCGGAAGAACGGGTCGCCGTCGGCGGCGAGCAGGCGCCCGTCCTCGGACGCGTAGACCGAGCCGTCCCAGTCGTAGGCGAGGCGCGCGACGACGTCCGCGTTCGGGAAGCGCCAATGCCCTCCCTCGAGGATGCGGATCAGCAGGATCAGCGCCGTCTTCTCGTAGGCCTTGACCCCGTCCTTGTTCAGCGAGATCAGGTGGTCGAGCGCCTGCGCGTAGAAGCGGACGTACTCGTCGGGCGTGTAGCCGACCTTGTCCCAGGCGCGGCGCGCGAAGCCGACCGGGTCGAGCGGACCGAGCTGAACCCGTTCGAGGCCCAGTCCGACCAGCTCGTCGACGATCTCGCGGGCGCGCCCCAGCGAGTGGCGCGAGACCGTGCAGATCGCGTTCGGGACGTCGACCTTCGCGCCGGCCGCGCGCTTGGCCAGGATCATCCGGATCCCGGCGACCGCGTCGGCGTGGCGTCCGCCGGCCAAGGAGACGCGGTTGCGCTCGTGCAGGTCCGCCGGCCCGTCGAGGGACGTGCAGAAGCTGACGCCGCGCTCGATCAGCCAGTCCGCCTTCGCCTCGTCGAGCAGGCTGAAGTTCGAGATCAGGCCGAAGTGCAGGACCTTGCCGGCCGCGCGGTTCTTCAGGCGCGCGTAGTCGACGGCGAACTTGACCACCGGCCAGTTCATCAGCGGCTCGCCGCCCTGGAACTCGATCGTCATCTGCGGGTTCGGGCTCTCGAAGGCGAGGTCGACCGCGGCGCGCGCGGTCTCCGGCGTCATGTCCGTGGACGCGTCGTCGGGCGCGACGACGCTCGCGTGGCAGTAGACGCACTTGTAGTTGCAGCGGCGCGTGACGACGAGCGTGTGCACGCTGGGCCCGGGCCAGCGCAGCAGGCGCCGGGCGGCGAAGCGCTCGCCGAGGCGCGCGAAGTCCAGGCGGTCGCGCAGGAGGCCGCGCTCGGCCAGGACGGCGCCCAGCGGCTCCTCGTCGCGGACGTCGCCGGCCGCGTAGCGCCGGTAGTCGGCCTCGGACAGCGTCGTCCACTCGCCCCCGTCGCCGACGACGAGCAGGCCCTCGCCGAGGCGCCGCACCGCGTGGCCGGCGACGCGGCGGGGCTCCCGCTCGAGGACCGCGGACGGCGAGGTCAGGCGCGAGCCGCTAGCGGCCATCGGCCTCCTTCGGCGCGCGGATCGGCGCGCCCTGCGGCGGCAGGCGCTTGGGCATCGTGCGCCGGATCTCCTCGGCCGCCTCGGCCAGCAGACGCTCGGTCTCGGCCTTCAGCTCCGGCGTGTCGGCCGGCGGCGCGGGCGGAGTCTCGCCGCCGCGGGCGGCCAGCAGGGTCTGCGTCGCGATCCGGTCGGCGATCGCGCGGTTGAAGCGGGCGACGAGGAAGCGGTACTCCTGGTTCAGGAGCTCGTTGAGGAAGTCGCCGCCCAGCGCCTCCAGCGCGCGCGCGTCGAGCGCGCGCTTGGCGACCAGGGTCAGCGCGCGCGCGGAGCGGCCGCCCTCGTCGTAGACCTCGGCCTTCGCGCCGAAGACGGCGGCGGCGATGCGCACCGCGTCGTCCGAGTACGCCTTCGGGGACACGGTCACGGTCACGGAGCGCTCCGACGGATCGACGGAAATCTTCACGACGCCACCTCCGGGGTCGGCTGGCCGGGCACGGCCGACGGGTCGTTCTCCTGCCAGCGGCACTGGTCGCGCTCGAGCCAGCGGTCGAACACCTCGCGCGAGCCCGGGTCGCGCAGGCGCTGCATCAGCACGTCGAAGACGCCCATGTGCGCGCGGCACCACGGGCTGTCCGGCAGGCGGCCGGCGACCGTCCCCTGCATCTCGTAGTGGAACACCGGCTCGACGCCGCACCACGGCTTGTACGCGCACTGCGCGCACATCGGCTGGGTCTCGAGGTTCGACGCGGCGACGCAGGCGCGCGCCGTCGGGTGGTCGATCACGTCCTGCCAGGAGTCCGTCACGCGGCCGACCTGGAAGGTCGGGTCGCCCTGGTGGTCGACCATGCGCCCCTCGTCGCTGACGAAGATGCGCCCGTCGTAGTTGTACGCGAGGCAGCCGAGCACCGCGCCGGCCGGCCAGCGCAGGTCCATGAAGCCGGTGTCCTGGCCCTTGACGATCTTCGTCAGCAGGACCAGCGCGTAGCGCTCCATGATCTGCGAGCGCCCGGAGCGGTTGAGCTCCAGGATGTAGTCGAGGGTGTCCGCGTAGAAGCGCACGAACTCCTCGGGCTCGTAGCCGATCTGGTCCCAGACGCGCTTCGCGTAGCCGATCGGCGACAGCGCGCGCAGGAAGATCTGGTCCATGCCCAGCTCGCGGTAGACGTCGACGATCTCGCGCCCGCGCGTCAGCGACAGGCGCGTCGTCGTCATCAGCGCGCTCGGCAGGTAGAGCTTGCGCGTCGGGTCCTCTTCGGCGCGCTTCATGATGTCCTTCAGCCAGCCGACGACCTTCTGCTGGGCCTCGCCGCCGCCGAGGAACGGGCGGTTCGCGTTGTGCAGGTCGGCCGGGCCGTCGAGCGACGTGCAGATCGACACGCCGCGGTCGGCGAGGAACCGCAGGCGCTCGTCGTTCATCAGCGTGAAGTTGTTGACGAGGGCCACGATCAGGCGCCGCTTCTGCGCGCGCGCCTTCGCCTGCGCGTAGAGCGTGATGAACTTGACGATCGGCCAGTTCAGCATCGGCTCGCCGCCCTGGAACTCGATGCAGATCGACGGGTCGGGGGTGTTGAAGATGAAGTCGACGGTGCGCTTGGCCGTCTCCAGGTCCATGTCGGTGTCGGTGCGCGACGGGTCGACGACGCTCGAGTGGCAGTACAGGCACTTCTGGTTGCAGCGCAGGGTGACGACGATCATGTGCAGGCTCGGCCCCGGCGTGCGGCGGTAGGACGTCAGGCGCTGGTGCGCGTCGGCCAGCTCCGGGAAGTCCATGCGCTCGCGCAGGAAGCCGCGCGCGGCCAGCTCCGCGTAGAGCGGCTCGTCGGGCCCGACCTTCCCGGACAGGACGCGCGCGAAGTCCGGCTTGTCGAGCATCAGCCAGCGGCCCCAGTCGTTGGTCAGCAGGCCCCAGGAGCCGAAGTCGCGGAAATTGCAGGGGCCGAGGGCGCCCGCGTCGGGACGCGCGCCGGACGGCAGGACGGTCAGTCGGCTCACTCGCCGCGCTCCCCGCTTTCGGGGCGCCCCGCCTCCCACGGCTGGGCGACGCCCTTCGGATCGGCGCCGGCCTTCTTGTCGTTCATCTCCTTGATCTCGGTCTCGACCTCGGAGATCAGCCGCTCGATCTCGGCGCGCTGGTCGTCGGTCAGCTGGTCGGCGGCCGGCTCGGGCGCGCCGGCGGCGGGGCGCTTGGCGAACTCCTCGGCCAGCGCGGCCTCGTTGGCGGCGACGTACTCGCGGATCGCCTGGTTGTTGCGCGCGATCGCCCAGCGCAGGCGCTGGGCCTCGAGTTCGGCGCGGAAGTCGGCCTCCAGCGCCCGGAGCGCGGCCGGCGTGCGCTCTCCCTTCGGGCGCAGGACGACGCCCAGGGTCTTGGCGCGGTCGCCCTCGATCGCGACGTAGGCGCGGTCGATCATCAGGTAGGCCGCGCCCAGCACGCACTCCGGACGCTCGGACTTCGGGTCGAAATCGAGGCGGACCTCGTCGGAGGACGCGGGGGCGGCGGGACGGGCGGCGCGGCGCGCGCGAGGGCGTGCGGGGGTGCTCGGCTTTTTCATATTAGAAGAAGGTCTTTTTATGTTAGCAGGAGACTTGGGGATTGTCAACGCCCCATTTCCCCAACGCCTTTTCGCGTTTTTCCTTGTCTGGGAAGGACAAAACGGAATCCAGCAGGGCCAGGTGGAGCCGGCACCACGGGCTGGAGAGCGCGCCGCCGGCGACTCCGTCCGCGGAGAGCAGGGGCAGGGCGCAGCGCCCGGCATGCGCGCAGTCCGCGCAGACCGGGTGCGCGGGGCGCCAGGCCGCCGCGACGAGCGCGCGGACCGC
>JAGWRY010000395.1 GCA_028869495.1 Elusimicrobiota bacterium
AGTCCGGGCTCTCGTCCACCGAGCCGACGATCGCGCCGATCGGGCACTCGGGCAGGCAGACGCCGCAATCGATGCAGACCTCGGGATCGATGATCATGAAATCCTGATCCTGATACTTGCCGGGGTGGATGCACTCCACCGGGCAGACGTCGACGCAGGCGGCGTAGACCTCGCCGAGACACCCTTCGATGATCACGTGAGACATGAGGACTTCCCCCTTCCTTTAACGGAACGCGTGGCGTGAGGCCGGAAAACGCGTTATACTGACGTCACCGTGACCCATCGTACCTCTTGCGTCCGGGCCTGTCAAATTGTCGTCCTGGCGCTCCTGGCGCCCCTCGCGGCGCCCGCCGCGGCGCGCGCCGGCGCGGCGGGGGGGCTGCCGAAGACCGCCCTGGACGGGCGGGATTTCCTGCTGGAGAACCTCGGCAAGATGCGCCTCTACGGCAGCATGTCGCTGAACTGGCGCAACGTCGGTCCGCGCGAGCCCGGCTTCGAGACGCAGATCCAGAACGAGGTCTACCTCGCCGACATGTACTTCGGCGCCGAGGGGCCGGTCCTGACGGGGGTCCCGTTCCACCTCGAGCTCCACGTGCCGACGTCGAAGCAGGGCGACGTGCGCCTCTACCAGATCTACGCCGAGTACGACCGGATCCGTCGCCTGCGCTTCCAGGCCGGCAAGTTCCTGGTCCCGTTCGGGCGCTACAACGAGCTCTACCGCCCGGACCAGTTCCTGACCGTCACTCGGCCGCTCTTGTACGCGTCGCCGGACTCGATCGACCTGGTCGTGCGCCCGAACTCGCCGCGCCCGCCGATCAGCGCCGGCTACACGGACCTGGGCGCGCGCGTCAGCTGGTACCCGGTGCGCGTGAGCGCGTGGATCCCCGACGAACTGACCCTCTACGTCGTCAACGGCTACGGCGAGAGCACGAACCGCTCGCGGACCTTCCCGAACCCGGACAACCTCGGCATCCCGGGCCCGCCGACCAACGGCGTGACCCCGGATTTCGGCCACCAGAACAACAACCTCGCCGACAACAACAACGTGAAGTCCGTCGGCGGGCGCGTCGTCTTCGGGCTCGGCGACCTGCGCCTGCCGTTCCCCCTGCCGGAGCGCGCGGCGGACTTGACCGGCGTCGTCCTGGGCTTCTCGGGCATGGACGGCCAGTACGACCTGGAGGGCGCGCTCAACTACCAGATCTGGGACGTCAACTGGGCGTTCGACTACCGGGGCGTCAGCCTGTCCGGCGAGGCGATGTACTCGACCGACCAGTTCCTGAACCCGCTGATGGTCTCCTCGACGACCGACACGAGCCCGGCGCTGGTCAGCCCGGTGACGCAGACCCGCCTGCGCGAGGAGCTCTACGGCTACTTCGTGCAGGCGGCCTTCCCGGTGATGCGGCGCCCGCCGCTCGGCCGCCGCCTGACCGGAGTCCTCGTCTTCAACCAGATGTACCGCCGCGGGCCGCTCCTGGACTTCCTGCTCAACTACAACGACGGCTCGACCGTCTACCCGTCGATGACCGCCTACAAGACCGGCGCGCCGCAGACGCAGACCCAGATCGACAAGTACACGGCGGCGCTGAACTACGTCCTGTCCGAGCACTTCACGCTGAAGTTCGACTACTCGTACTGGGTGATGGGCAAGTCCACGGTGCTGAGCGCGACGTCGCTGGGCGCGCACGACATCTACCAGACGGCGTTCTCGCTGGTGATGGGCTTCTGATGCTCGCCGCGATCCGCCGCGCGGCGCCGCGCGAGGACCTCTGGCTGGCGGCGTGGCTGGGGCTGTTCGCGCTGACCGCCGGGGTCCTCGTCGCGCTCAACGGCGCGTTCTTCCGCTACACGGGCATCGCGTACTTCCCGCGCGCGCTGCTGTGCGTCCTGCCGCCGCTCGTCGAGCTGGCCGCCTTCGGCGCGTGGCTGGAGCCCCGCCAGCCGCGCGCGGCCTTCGCCGTCCGCCACCTGTCGTTCTACGCGCTCGAGACGGTCGCGCTCGCCTGGCTCTTGACCGGGATCCAGTACACGCCGTTTCCGCCGATCGACGCGCGCCTGGCGCGCTGGGACGCGGCGCTGGGCTGGAGCACGACCGGGGTGCTGGCCTGGACCTGGTCGCACCCTCTCCTGCGCCGGCTGATGCAGTGGTGCTACGCGTCGCTGAACGTCCAGCTCGTCGCGCTGCCGGCCGCCGCGGCGCTCGGCCGGGACCGGCGCACGATGCGCGTCTACCTGTACGCGGTCGCCTACTCGTTTTTGGCCGGCGGGCTGTTCTACTACTTCTTCCCGAGCTCGGGACCGGCCGCGGTCTTCTCGAGCCCGTTCTTCACCGCCGAGCAGCGCAACACCTTCGTCAAGTTCTGGCAGGTCCACCACGGCCTGCCGGTCGCCTCGGTGATGGGGGGGATGATCGCCTTTCCGTCCTTCCACGTCGCCTGGGCGGTCCTGCTGACCTACGCCGCGCGCCCCTGGCGGCCGCTGTTCCGGGCCGCGGCGGCGCTGAACGTCCTGGTCGTCGCGTCGACCCTGCTCCTGGGCTGGCATTACCTCCTCGACGTCCCCGCGGGCCTCGCGCTGGCGGGGGCCAGCCTGTGGGCCGCCGAGCGCACGCACGCCCGGCTGTCCCGGCGGGGGGCCGCGTGAGGGCGGCGCTCGCGGCCGTCCTGCTCGCCGCGGCGCATCCCGCCGCGGCCGGCCGCCTGGACCTCCCGAAGGGGACGTTCCGCGTCGTCTCGGTCTCCACGGCCGCCTTCCCGCGCGGCGTCGAGCGCCTGCTGACGTTCCCGTCCGCGGTCAAGAGCCCGTGGCCGCGCAACGACACGGTCTGGGCGCACTTCATCGTGCCGCGCTCGGCGCGCGGGCGGCCCGTGCCGGCGGTGCTGGTCCTGCCGGTGATGGCCGCGCCGAACGTCTGGATCGAACTGCACTTCGTGCGCCGCTTCGTCGCCGACGGGATGGCGGTGATGTGGCTCGAGATGCCGACGCAGTTCCACCGCCGTCCGAGCCCGCTCGAGCCGAGCGGCCAGGTGTTCCTGGCGCGCTCGTCGCGCCAGCTGGCGGCCAACTTCCGCCAGTCGGTGCTCGACGCGCGCCGCGCGCTGGGCGTGCTCGCCGCCCGGCCCGAGGTCGAGCCGGACCGGATCGCGATCTTCGGGATCAGCCTCGGCTCCTTGGTCGGCGCGGCCGCCTACTCCGCGGACCCGCGCCCGCGCCTCGGCGTCTTCCTGCTGGGCGGAGCGGACTTGCCGTCTCTGGTCGTCAACAGCTCGCTCAGCGGGCCGTTCGCGCGCAAGATGGGCCTGAAGCCCGCGGACCTGCGCGCGGCCTGGAAGGGGCTCGACCCGCTGAACTACGAGGCCCGCAACGCCGCCAAGCCGGCCCTGCTGGTCAACGCCCGCTCGGACACGGTGATCCCGCGCGCCAACGCCCTGGCCCTCAAGAGGGCCTTCCCGGACGCGGAGCAGTACTGGGTCCCGTTCGGGCACTACACCTCGATCATCCACCTGCTCTGGCTGCCGCGCTGGGTCTCGGGAAGGATCAAGAAGGCCTTGGAATCGCCCGAGGGGGGTAAAAAATCGATAAAAAGCCCCGGGAAGGCTTGACAGCTTCGGGGGGGCGGCCTAAACTATCGCCAGTCGCGCAGAGGAGGACGCATGAAAACGTTCTTGCGCTGGACCGCTTTCTCGATGGCCGCCGCTCTCAGCGGCTTCGTCGCCTGCAGCGGCAGCGGCGGAGGCTGCGGCGGGACGAACACGAACACGACGGCGGTGACGCCGACGATCATCACCTGCGGGCCCGGCACGATCCAGCAGGGAACGACCTGCGTGCCGACCAGCGCGGTCAAGTCGAACTAGCCGCTCGAGGAAGGGGGAAGACATGAGGAACTGGATTTTGCGCGCGTCGGCTCTGACCTTCGCGGCGGCTCTGTCGGGGGCGGTCGCCTGCAGCGGCAGCGGCGGAGGCTGCGGCGGGGCGAACACGAACACCGGGGCGGCGCCGAACCCGGTCCCGCAGATGACCTGCGGCGCGGGGACCCAGCTGGTCAACAACCAGTGCGTCGTCGTCCAGACGAACAGCGACGGCTCCTCGGGGACCTCGGGGTCGACCCAGAAGGCCGTCAACCAGTAGCCGGGCCGGACGCCTCCTCTTCGGACCCAAAAGCGCCCCGCGCCTCCGGCGCGGGGCGCTTCGCGTCCGTCCGGCTATTGATCCAGCGGGACGGACTCGGGCTGCCCGCTCTGCTGCATCGCGCCGCGCGCGGCGGCGCGGTTCATGATGTCGCCGACGACCTTGGTCTGGTCGACCTTCGACGGGTCCCCGCCGTCGATCATCGCGACGAGGCTGGGGGGCAGGCCGACGCCGGCCGCGACGCTGGAGACGACGCTCTTGATCGCGCCGTCGTTGGAGAGCAGGCCCATCGCCGAGGAGGTCAGCTCGGCCGGCGCCTGCGAGACGCCTTGGACGATGAACTGGCGGATCGCGGGATCCCCGGCCCACTTGTGCATCATCGGGCCGAAGCTCGGGGCCCTCGCCAGGCCCGTCAAGAAGGCGACCGGGTCGTGATCGCGCATGTAGTCGTCGTTGAGCTTGCGCAGGTCCGGGTGGCTCATCCAGTCGCGCCCGTAGGCCAGCAGGGACGGGTGCTCGCGCGTCATCTTCTCCGCGTAGGCGCGCACGACGGCCTCGTCCTTGCGCGCGTTCGCCTTAAAGTCGTCGCGCGACTGGTCCTTCGGCGACGCCGCCGCGGCGCCGGACGCGCCGCCGGCGGAGGACGGCGGCGGGGCGCCTCCCTCGCCGGCGACGGAGATCCCCTCGCCGCCCTTCAGCATCGACAGCCCCGATTGCGGAGCCGGCGTCCGGTCGTCGGCCGGCAGGACCGGCGCGGGCCCGACGGCCTTCGGCGTCGAGCTCAGGTCGAAGCCCGCGGTGCTGATCGGCGGGCCGGGGCGGTTGGAGAGCAGGTACCAGCCGCCGACGCCGGCGAACGAGCCGGCGACGACGACCGCGACGATCAGCCCTCCGGCGCGGCCGCTGCGGGGGGCGGGCTCTCCGCTCATCTCCTGAGTATGGCCCCGGCCGGCGCGCGCGTCAAGCCCCCGGCGCCGGCGCCCCGTTCTCATTCCCGTAACACGCTTTCGCTATAATTCCGCCGGATGACGAAGCGCTTTCTCGCGCTGCTGGCGGCGGCGAGCCTGGCCGCGTCCCCGGCGGGGGCCGCCGCGTTCTACGACGTCCGGCCCGGCGCGCGCGCGACGGGGATGGGCACCGCGTTCTCGGCGATCGCCGACGACGCGTTCGGGATGTACTACAACCCGGCCGGCTCGGCCAACGCCCCGTACACGCAGGCCGCGGGCTCGCTGGCGCGGTTCGACTCGCCGCGCGGGACGCTGACGCAGGCCGCGGCCGCCTACCTGCGCCCGTACGACCCGATCAACACCGCGACGGTCGGGGCCTCCTACTCCGGCGAGCGGCAGAGGAACGGCGGGGACGTCGACCAGATGCTGTTCAACTACGCGCAGGAGCTGAAGCTGCCGACGATCCCGCTCGACCAGCCGCTGAAGGTCGGCGCGAACTTCAAGTTCGTCGACGCGAGCGGGACCAAGGACGGCAAGGGCGCCGGCAAGATCGGCATCGGCTTCGACGCCGGCGCGATCGCGAGCTCGCGCGACGGCTTCAGCATGGGCGCCGCGCTGACCGACCTGACCAACGACGTCGGCCTGCCGCGCGGCGGGATCGTGCTGGGCTCGGCCTACACTTGGCACGGCTGGGCGACCGCCGCGCTCGACTTCCGGATGAAGGGGGGGCTGGCCGAGTTCTACCCGGGCGTCGAGGGGCGCTTCCTGAACGGCCTGCTGAAGGTCCGCGCGGGCAAGGGGCTCTCGCTCGACGGCCTGCGCACGCTCGCCTTCGGCCTCGGCGTGGACTTCTCGCCGGTGGTCCTCGACGTCGCGATGACCCTTCCCCCGGCGGGCCTCAACCGCCCGGGCGGCGGCTTCCAGGCGACGTTCCAGTACCGCTTCGGCGCGCCGTCCTTCGCGGGGCGCTTCGTCGGCGCGGCGGCGGCCGAGGCCCAGCGCCTCGGGACCGAGGTCAACAGCCTGTCGGACCAGCAGAAGACGCTCGCGCAGGAGACCGAGGCGGCCGCGACGACGAAGGCGGCCGTCGAGGGAGAGCTGCGCGCGCTCCAGTTCCGGACCAAGCAGGCGCAGGACCGCTACCGGGCGCTCCTGAAGCGCAACGCGGAGCTCGAGTACCAGAACTCCGAGATGGAGGCCGCGCGGGGGCCGGCCGCCAAGCCGCTGAAGCTGCCCAAGCGCCGCCCGCGTCCGAAGGCCCCGGCCTGGCCGAAGCGCCACCGCGTCGTCGCCGGAGACACCCTGCGCGCGCTGGCCGGCAAGTACTACGGCGATCCGAACCTGTGGGAGGGCATCTACCGCGCCAACCCCGGCAAGGTCGACCGCGGCATCCCGGTCGAGGGCGCCGTCCTCGTCATCCCGGCGCCGAGGCGCTGACGTGGCCGAGATCGCCCTGCTGGCCGCCGAGAGCGCCGACCGCGAGGCGCTCGGCCTCCTGCTCGGCGAGATCGGGCACGCGGCCGCCGCGGCCGGCCGCCTCGACGAGGCGGTCGCGGCCGCGCGCGAGCGCCGTCCCGGGGCCTTCCTGGTCGTCGACGGCGGCGGCGCCGACGGCGAGATCCTGACGCGGGAGCTGTCGCGCGCGTTCCCGCTCCTGCCGGTCGTCGTCGCCTTGAAGACGCGCGACGCGGCGCGCGCGGTGCGCCTGATGCGCGTCGGCGCCGTCGAGGTCGTCGCCCCGCCGTGGACGCGCGAGGACCTGCGCGCCTGCGTGTCGAAGAGCCTGCGGCACCCGGGCACGACGCTGTCGCCGGCGCGCCTGGCCCCGCGCCGGCGCTCGGGGATCTGGTTCGCGCTGGCGGTCGGAGGCTTCCTGGCCGCCGCGCTCGGCGTCTCCTCGCGCCGCCGCGCCGAGCGCCTGCGCGCGGAGGCCGCCGCGCGCCCGAGCCGCTGGATCCTGCCGGTCGACCATCCGGCGGGCCTGGCCTTCGACGGCAAGGACCTGTGGGTCGTCGACTGGTTCACGCAGTCCCTGTACCGCGAGCCGCCCGGGAACCCGGAGGTCGTCGTCGAGCGCCACTTCACGGCGGAGACGCCGGTCGCGGCGGCCTTCGCGGCCGACGCGGTGTGGACGGTCTCGGCCGACGGGACGGTCGTGCGCCGGATGAACGACCGGCGGCTGACGCCGCTCCAGCGCTACCCGAAGGCGGCGCCCGACTGCGCGGGCCTGGCCTTCGACGGGCTGTACCTGTGGACGCTCGACGGGCCGGACAAGAGGCTGACCAAGCGCCTGCTCGACGCCTCCCTGACCCCGGTCGCGACGTACCCCGTGAAGGCCCTGAAGCCCACGGCCCTGGTCTGGGACGGCCGAGCCTTGTGGGTCCTCGACGCCGGCGACCGCGTCTTGCGCCGCCTGGACCTCGAGGACCCGAGCCTGGTCCTGCGGATCGAGACCCTGCCCGAGTACGGCGACGGCCTCTACGAGCCGACGGGCCTGGCCTGGGACGGCAAGAGCTTCTGGACCGTCGGCGAGCGGCGCGACGGGAAGGGCCCGGCGGTCCTGATCCGGCACGCGGGGGCGCGGTGACGCGCGCGCCCGTCTTCCTGCCGGTCCAGCTGGACTTCCCGCCCGAGGCCGCGCGGCGCGAGTCCTGGGGCCGGCTGACGGTCCTGACCGGCGGGGGGGCGGAGCTGTCGACGGCGACGCGGCTGGTCAAGGGCGAGCGCGTCCTGCTCGCCTTCGAGCTCGGGCGCGAGCGCTTCGAGGGCGTGCGCGCCCGCGTCGAGAGCGCCGAGGACGACGCCGACGGCCGCCGCCTGGCCGAGCTGCGCTTCGAGGACCCGCTCCAGCGGCGGGCGCTCGCGAAGGCCCTGACGGACCTCCTGTCCTGACCCGCGCGGGGCCCTGCCCCGGGTCATTGGTTCCGGCCGGGAAAAATGCTACCTTCGCGGCATGTCGACCTCCGCGCTTCTCCGACGGACGGCGCTCTTCGAGTCGCACGTGCGGCTCGGCGGCCGGATCGTGGACTTCCACGGCTGGGAGCTGCCGGTCCAGTACGAGTCGATCCTGCGCGAGCACGAGGCGGTCCGCCATCGCTGCGGGCTCTTCGACGTCTCGCACATGGGCCAGGTCTTCGTGTCGGGCCCGCAGGCCCTGGCCTTCCTTCAGAAGGTCGACTCCAACGACGTCGGCCGCCTCGTCCCGGGCCGCGCGCTCTACTCGCACCTGACCAACGAGCGCGGCGGCGTCGTCGACGACGTGATCGTCTCGCGCCTCGGGGAGGACCGCTGGCTGGTCGTCGTCAACGCGGCGACCGCCGACAAGGACTTCGCCTGGTTCCAGAAGCAGGCGCGCGGCCTCGACGTCGAACTGCGCAACGAGTCCGACCGCCACGGGATGATCGCGGTCCAGGGCCCGAAGGCGGCCGAGGTCGTCGCTCTGCTGGCGGCCAAGGCGCCGTCCCTGCCGCGCTTCGGCGCGCTCGAGCTGCCCCTGTTCGGCCAGCCCTCGGTGATCACGCGCACCGGCTACACCGGCGAGGACGGCTTCGAGTTCATCGTCCCCAACGAGATCGTCGTGCGCGTCTGGAGCGATCTGCTGACGATGGGCCGCTCGCTGGGCGCGACCCCGTGCGGCCTCGGCGCGCGCGACGTCCTGCGCCTGGAGGCCGGCTACCTGCTCTACGGCCAGGACGTCGACGACGACCACACGCCCTACGAGGCGAACTACGGCTGGGTCGTCAAGCTCGGCAAGGGCGACTTCATCGGTCGGTCCGCCCTCGAGACGCAGAAGGCCGAGGGCGTCCGGCGCCGGCTGACCGGCGTGAAGCTCCTGGAGCGCGGCGTGCCGCGGCCCGGCGCGCCGGTGCTGATCGGCGGGCGGGAGGCGGGCAAGCTCTGCTCGGCCACGTTCTCCCCGGCCCTGCAGGCCGGGATCGGCGTCGGCTACCTGTCCGCGCCGCTGCCCGAGCCAGGGACGCCGTGCGCGGTCGTCCTGCACGGCCGCGAGGTCCGCGCCGAGATCGCGAAGGTCCCGTTCTACCAGTCGCCCCATCTTGCGAAGAAGGGAGCCTGACATGTTCGACCCGAAGAGCCTCAAGTATCAGAAAACCCACGAGTGGCTGGCCCCCGACGGCACCGTCGGCATCTCCGACCACGCGCAGAAGGAGATCACCGACGTGGTCTTCGTCGAGCCGCCGAAGGTCGGCCGCGCGGTCAAGCAGGGCGAGGCCTGCTGCGTCGTCGAGTCGGTCAAGGCCGCCTTCGACATCTACGCGCCGGTCTCCGGCGAGATCGTCGCGGCCAACGCGGACGCGGCGAAGGACCCGGCCCTCGTCAACCGCGAGCCCTACGGCAAGGGCTGGCTGTTCAAGCTGAAGCCGTCCAAGCCCGAGGAGACGTCGGCGCTGATGGACGCGCGCCGCTACGAGGAGTTCCTCGCGTCCCCGGAGGCCGCCGGTGGAAGCCACTGAGGCCCGCCCCGCGGCCGTGATCCCGCCCGCCGACGACTTCGCGCGCCGCCACTTGGGCCCCGGGCCCGCCGACCAGGCCGCGATGCTGGCCGCGCTCGGCCGGCCGAGCCTCGACGCGCTGGTCGACGCGGTCGTGCCCGCCGCGATCCGGCTGAAGACGCCGCTGGACCTGCCCGCGCCGGCCTCCGAGGCGCAGGCGCTGGCGGAGCTGCGCGCGCTCGCCGCGAAGAACTCCGTGCGGCGCTCGTACCTGGGCCAGGGCTTCTCCGACACGGTCACGCCTCCGGTGATCCAGCGCGAGATCCTCGAGAACGCGGGCTGGTACACGGCCTACACGCCCTACCAGCCCGAGATCGCGCAGGGCCGCCTCGAGGCCCTGCTGAACTTCCAGACGATGATCATCGACCTGACCGGCCTGCCGGTGGCCAACGCGTCCCTGCTCGACGAGGCGACGGCGGCGGCCGAGGCGATGATCCTGTGCTGGCACGCCTGCGCGGACTCCGAGCGACGGATTTTCTTCGTTTCCCAGGACTGCCATCCGCGGACGATCGAGGTGGTCCGGACCCGGGCCGAGCCGCTCGGGATAGAAATATCAGTCGGCGACCCGGCTCAGGCCGCGGGGAAGAAGCTGCTGGGCGCGCTGGTCCAGTATCCGGACACGCTCGGGCGCGTGAAGGACTGGTCGGGCTTCGCCCGGGAGGTCCGCGCGGGGGGAGGACTCTTCGTCGTCGCGGCCGACGTCCTGTCGCTGGCCCTGCTGAAGTCCCCGGGCGAGCTCGGCGCCGACGTCGCCGTCGGCTCGACCCAGCGCTTCGGCGTGCCGCTGGGCTACGGCGGGCCGCACGCGGCCTACATGGCGGTCCGCGACGAGCACAAGCGCCGCCTGCCGGGCCGCATCGTCGGCGTGTCGAAGGACGGCCGCGGCAGGCCCGCCCTGCGCCTGGCGCTCCAGACCCGCGAGCAGCACATCCGCCGCGAGAAGGCGACCAGCAACATCTGCACCGCGCAGGTCCTGCTGGCGGTCGCCGCCGGGATGTACGCGGTCTATCACGGCCCGGAGGGGCTGACCCGCATCGCCTCGCGCGTCCGGGCCCTGGCGCTCCGTCTTCGCTCCGGCCTGAAGACGCTGGGCTACGACGTCGGCTCCGAGCCGATCTTCGATACCGTTCTCGTTAAATCGACCGAGGCGAAGATCTCGTCCGCCCTCCGGGCCGCCGAGGCGGAAAAGATCAATCTCCGGATCGTCGACCGGACGACCCTCACCGTCTCGCTGGACGAGACGACGACCGAGGCCGACGTCGCCGACCTGCTGTCCGTCTTCGGCGCGCAGACGCCGATCCCGGCGTCCGCGGCCGAGGACCTGCCGCCGTCCCTGGCGAGGACGTCCAAGTTCCTGACGCACAAGGTCTTCTCCGAGCACCGCTCCGAGCACGAGATGCTGCGCTACCTGCGCGGCCTGGAGGCCAAGGACCTGTCCCTGACGCACTCGATGATCCCGCTGGGCTCCTGCACGATGAAGCTCAACGCGGCCGCCGAGATGCTGCCGATCACCTGGCCCGAGTTCGGACGACTGCACCCGTGCGCGCCGGCCGCCCAGGCGCGCGGCTACGCGGAGCTGGCGTCCCAGCTGGAGGGGTGGCTGGCCGAGATCACGGGCTTTTACGCCGTCAGCCTCCAGCCGAACGCCGGCTCGCAGGGCGAGTACGCGGGCCTGCTCGCGATCCGCGCCTGGCAGGCCGCGCGCGGCCAGGGCCGGCGCCGGGTCTGCCTGATCCCGGTGTCGGCGCACGGCACGAACCCGGCCTCGGCCGCGCTGGCCGGGATGACGATCGTCACGGTCGCCTGCCGCGAGAACGGAGACATCGACGTCGAGGACTTGAGGAAAAAGGCCGAGGAACACAAGGACGACTTGGCCGCGTTGATGGTCACATATCCGTCGACGCACGGCGTTTTCGAGGAAGGCATCAGGGAGATCTGCGCCGCGATCCACGATCGCGGGGGCCTCGTCTACATGGACGGCGCGAACATGAACGCGCAGGTGGGGCTCACGCGCCCGGCCGACATCGGCGCCGACGTCTGCCACCTGAACCTGCACAAGACCTTCTGCATCCCGCACGGCGGCGGCGGCCCCGGCATGGGCCCGATCGGCGTGACGGCGGCGCTGGCCCCCTTCCTGCCCGGGCGCGGCGTCGGCGCGGTCTCGCAGGCGGACCTCGGCTCGGCCTCGATCCTGCCGATCTCCTGGATGTACGTCCGGATGATGGGGGGCGAGGGCCTGGCGCGGGCGACGAAGACCGCGATCCTGAGCGCCAACTACGTCGCCAAGCGCCTCGAGCCGCACTATCCGGTTTTGTTCAAAGGCAAGAACGGCCTGGTGGCCCACGAATGCATCGTCGATCCGCGCGGCCTGAAGGCCGCCGCGGACATCTCGGTGGACGACATCGCCAAGCGGCTGATGGACTACGGCTTCCACGCGCCGACGGTCTCGTTCCCGGTCGTCGGCACGCTGATGATCGAGCCGACCGAGTCGGAGCCGAAGGCCGAGCTCGACCGCTTCTGCGACGCGCTGATCGCGATCCGCGCCGAGGCGGAGAAGATCGCCCGCGGCGAGTGGCCGCGGGACGACAATCCGCTCAAGAACGCGCCGCACCCGGCCGAGGCCGTCTGCGCCGACCGCTGGGAGCACGCGTACGGGCGCGAGACGGCGGCCTACCCGGACCCGCGCCTGCGCGAGCGCAAGTTCTGGCCCGCCGTCGCGCGCATCGACGGCGCCTACGGCGATCGGAACTTCTTCTGCTCGTGCGCGGCGCTGGGCTGACCGCCGCGGCCGCGCTCGACGCGGCGGGCCAGATGGCCCTCGACGAGGCCGTCCTGCTCGCCGCGTCGCCCGGCGCGGCGGTCCTGCGCGTCTACCGCTGGGAGGGCCCGGCCTGCACGTTCGGCTACGCGCGGCCTTGGGCCCAGGCGCGCGCCGCCTGCGACGCGCGCGGCTGGCGGGACGTCTCGCCGGTGCGCCGCGCGACGGGGGGGGGGATCGTCTTCCACGACGGCGACGTGACCTTCTCGCTGGTCTTTCCCTGGGACCGGACGCTGGCCCCGGAGGCGGTCTACAAGAACGTGCACCGCGGCGTGCATCTGGCGCTCA
>JAGWRY010000041.1 GCA_028869495.1 Elusimicrobiota bacterium
CGGCGCGGCCGGCCGCTCCCGCTCCCGCGCCGCGGATGCCGGTGGTCCGCGCCCCGGTTCCGCCTCCTCCGCCGCCGCCCGCCGCGCCCGCGCCGAAGCCGGCGCGCGATCTGTCGGTGGCGGCCGCGTTCGTCCGCGCCGGCCTGTCGGGCACGATGCGCTCGGATCTCGTCGCGGCGGCCCAGTACGACGACGTGACGAGGACCAAGGCCTCCCTGCCGTCCGCGTCCGAGGCCGCCGCCGGATCCCGCGGCGATCGCCGCCTCGGCGGGCGGGTCGGCCGGAACCTCCTCAGCCTCCTCCCGAAGGACCGCGTCTCCCTCGACTTCGACAATACCGACATCCGCGGCGTGCTGAAGCTGATGGCGGCGAAGGCTCACGTGAACATCATCTACGGCCCGGACGTCCAGGGGAACCTGACCCTGCACCTGCGCCGGACGCCGTTCGACGAGGCCTTCCGCAGCGTCCTGTCGATGATGAACCTGACGACCGACCAGATCGGGGACAGCGTCCTGCGCGTGATCACGCCGGCGGCGCTGAACGCCCAGCGCACGACCGGCTCCCCGATCACGCAGGTGATCCCGCTCAACTACGCGAAGGCGGCCGACGTGAAGACGACGATCGACGCGGTGCGCACCGCCGAGGGGCGCGCCGGCAGCACGAGCGTCGACGCGAAGACGAACTCGATCATCGTGACCGAGTCGCTCGAGGGCCTCGAGGCCACCGAGAACCTGATCGCCCAGCTCGACCAGAGGCCGAAGCAGGTCCTCATCGAGGCCAAGCTCATCGAGGTCAACGCGAACTCCGGCTTCGACTACGGCATCCAGTGGAACTCGCTCGGCCTGGAGAACGGAAGCATCGGCGGCAAGAGCGGCACGAACGTCATCGGCGGGCCGGCCGGGCAGGCCAACACGACCCTGACGCCCGGCGCGCTGAACGGCAACGCCCTCTACGGCACGTCGGGCGGCTCCCCGTACGGCGCCGCCGGCCCGGGCACGGGCGTCAACCTCGCCGCGGACAAGATCTTCGGCGCGCTGACGCTCGGCCGCATCACGAACAACTACATCCTGAACGCGACGATCACGGCGGCGGCCTCCGAGGGGAAGGCGAAGGTCCTGTCGGACCCGAAGATCACGACCCTCAACAACCAGCCGGCGAACATCAACGTGACCACGCAGATCCCGTACGTGACGTCGAACGTCGCGTCGACCGGCGTGCAGACCCAGACCGTCACCTACGCGACGACGGGCATCCAGCTGACCGTCACGCCGAGCATCAACGCCGACGGGCGCATCCTCCTGCAGGTGAACCCGAACGTCAGCCAGCCGTCGGTGACCGCGTCGGGCAGCACGCAGACCGGCGCTCCGGCGATCGACTCGCGCAACGCGAGCACGACCGTCCTCGTGCGCGACGGGGAGACGATCGTCATCGGCGGCCTGATCAGCGACAGCCTCCAGGACACGATCTCGAAGGTCCCGCTCCTCGGCGACATCCCGATCCTCGGCTGGCTCTTCAAGAAGAAGACGAAGACGCGGACCCGCAACGAGCTGCTGATCTTCGTGACGACCAAGATCCTGCCCGACTGACCTCGTGCTCGCGGCCCTGGTCGGCGTCCAGGTCGCGGCGGGGCTGCTCCTGCGCGGGGCGTGGGATCTCTGGGCCCAGTCGGCGGTCCTGATCCTTCTGACGTGCGCCCTCGGCCTGTGGCTGGCCGCGCGCGTCGCGCTCGGACGCGTGCCGCTGCCCTCTCCGCGCCCGCTGGGCTGGGCGGCCGCGCTGGCCCTGCTGTCGCTCCTCTCCGCGCGCCTGGGCCCGACCCCGGCCTACGGCCTGCCAGCTTGGGCCGCGGCCGCGGCGGGGCTGGCGCTGATCCCGCTGGTCACCCTGCTCTCGTCGGAGGACCGCGTCCGCGTCGAGCAGGGCGTGCGCGCCGCGGCCTGGGTGCTGGCCCTGCTCGCCGTCTACCAGCACTTCCACGGCGAGCCTCGCCCGCCGTCCTCGCTGATCAACGAGAACGTGTTCGCCGGCGCGATCCTGCTCCTCCTGCCGTTCGCCGCGCGGCGCGGCGATCCCCTGCTCGCCGCGGTCCTCCTGCTCTGCCTATGGTGGACGCGCTCGGTCGGCGCCTGGCTGGGGCTCTCGGCGGCGCTGGTGCTCAACCGGCGCACGGTCGGCGCCGCCGCGTTCTGGGCCGGAGCCGCCGCGGGGTTCGCGGCGCTCGTCGCGGCCTACGCGAAGCTGCAGTCCCCGGAGGTCCTGCACCGCCTGGCCTGGTGGGGGGCCGCGTGGCGGATGTCCTGGAGCGCGCCGTGGCTGGGGCTCGGGCCCGGCTCCTTCGCCTACGCCCTGCCGGCCTTCGTCGGCGCGCGCCCCGAGCTGTCGTCGCTCTACGCGCACCAGCACTTCCTGGAGACCGCGGCCGAGCGGGGCTGGCCGTATCTCCTGCTGTGGGTCGCGGGGCTGGCCGCCTTGCTGCGGCGGGCGGAGCCGGCCAAGCGCTTCGGGCCGCTCGCGGCGCTGATCCACGGCCTCGTCGACTACCCGCTGAGCGTGCCCGGCGTCTTCTGGCTCTTCTGCCTGTCGGCCGCCTGGGCCCTGCCCGAGTCCGAGGAGGCCGTCGCGGTCCGCGGCCGCCGCAAGCTGCCGGCGGCCGCGCTGGCGCTGGCCCTGGCCGCGGCCGGAGCCTGGTGGGCCGCGGGGAACTGGCGCGCCGACCGCTTGCGCGCGGCGGCCGTCGAGACAATCTCCGAGGGCGGCGGTCCCGCGCGGGCGGAGGCCCTGCTCGAGGCTTCCGAGGCCGTGCGTCCTCACCCCGAGACCGCGCGCCTGCTCGCGGAATTGGAGCTGATGCGCGCGTCGGGGCCGGACGCGCCGGAGCGCCTGAGCGCGGCCGCCGCCGACCTCGAGCGCTCGGTCTCGCTCGACCCTTACCGCGCGTCGAACTGGACGATGCTGGAGAACATCTACCGCAAGCTCGGGCGTCCGGAGGACGCCGCGCGCGCGCGCGCGCGCGGCGCGCTCACCTGCCCCTCTTTGAGGAGCCCGGCGTGAGGGCGTCCGCGCGGCCGGCGCCCGAGGCCGCCGCGGCCGCCGCGATCGCCGCGGCGGTCCTGATTTTCTTCGCGCCGATCTGGCTGAGGGGGCTCTCGCCGTTCTGGCGCGACCTGACCTACCTGCACCAGGCCTGGCGCTCCTCGCCGGCCGAGCTCGTGCAGGCGGGGCGCGCGCCGCTCTGGGAGCCGTCCCTCTACCTCGGGATGCCGATGGCGGCCTCGATGCAGGGCGGCCTCTTCTATCCGCCGACGATCGTCTACTACCTGTTCGGCTTCGCGACGGCGACGGCGCTGTTCCAGGCCCTGCACCTGTTCCTCGCCGGCTGGCTGACGGCGCTCTGGCTGCGCTCCCTGCGCCTGCGCTGGGGCGCGGCGGTCGGCGGCGGGCTGTCGCTGGCGCTGGGCGGGCTGATGGTGAGCCGCCTGCCGTTCTTGAACCATCTCGCGGTCCTGGCCTGGGCGCCCGGGCTCGCTCTCCTCTTCCGGAAGCCGGCGGCGCTGGCGGGAGCGCTGGCGCTGGCGTTCCTGGCCGGCTACCCGATCTTCCTGGCGGGCGCCGCCGCCGCCGCCTGGGCGCTGGCCTTC
>JAGWRY010000396.1 GCA_028869495.1 Elusimicrobiota bacterium
CCCGCGCGCCTGCCCGACCCCGCGCTCGCGCCGACGCTCCTCGGGCGCCTGCTGACCGACCGCGAGCCCCCGCGCGCCGGCCGCCCGATCGACGCCGAGGTCCTCAACGGGACCGGGGTCCAGGGCCTCGCCGCGCGGGCCGCAAAAATGCTGAGATTACGCGGCGTCGACGTGCTGACGGTCGGCTCGACGTCCGCGCGCCGGCGCACGCTCGTCTACGACCGCCTCGGCGACTTCCGCGACGCCGCGCGGGTCCTCGCGGCGCTCGGCTGCCGCGACGCCCGCGCCGCGACGCGCCAGGACCCGACGCGCGTCGTCGACGTCAGCGTTCTTCTCGGCGACGACTGCGCGGGCGCCTTCGGGGCCGCCTCGCCCGGGGAGACGGGAAACTAGCCGGAGCCAGGAGAGGGGAATGGAACTCGTCGAAGTGCTGAAGAGCGCCGTGCAGTCCGGAGCCAGCGACATCCACCTGGTCATCGGCCGCCCCCCGTTGATGCGCCTGAACGGCGAGATCATGGAGATCCCCGGCTTCCCGAAGATCAACGCCGAGGAGTCCAAGCGCCTCGTCTACTCGATCCTGTACGAGGAGCAGAGGGCGAAGTTCGAGGAGAACTGGGAGCTCGACTGCTCGTTCGCCGTCTCCGGCCTGTCGCGCTTCCGCGTGAACGTCCTCCTGCAGAAGAACGGCGTCGAGGCCGTCATGCGCGTCGTCAACTCGAAGATCCCGACCCCGGAGCAGCTGCGCCTGCCGAAGGCGGTGACCGACCTCGCCGACCTGCCGCGCGGCCTCGTCCTCGTGACCGGCCCGACGGGCTCGGGCAAGTCCACGACGCTGGCCTCCCTCATCGAGCTGATCAACCAGAAGTACTCCGACCACGTGCTGACCATCGAGGATCCGATCGAGTTCGTCTACGAGTCGAAGAAGGCGATCTTCCGCCAGCGCGAGGTCGGGCAGAACACGAAGTCGTTCACGAACGCCCTGCGCTCGGCCCTGCGCCAGGACCCGGACGTCGTCCTGGTCGGCGAGCTGCGCGACCTGGAGACGATCCAGCTCGCGATCACGGCGGCCGAGACCGGCCACCTGTGCTTCGGCACCCTGCACACGCAGGACGCCCCGTCGACGATCGACCGCATCATCGACGTGTTCCCGCCGCACCAGCAGACCCAGGTCCGCGTCCAGCTCGCCGTCGTCCTGCAGGCCGTCGTCGCCCAGCAGCTGCTGTCGCGCAAGGACGGCGAGGGCCGCGTCGCCGCGCGCGAGATCATGGTGATGACCCCCGCGATCTCGAACTTGATCCGCGAGGGCAAGACGCACATGATCTACCAGGCGATCGACACCGGGGCCAAGCACGGGATGATCTCGATGGACAAGGCCCTCTCCGAACTGGTCCGCCAGGGCCTCGTGAACCCGGACGAGGCGCTCAGCCGCGCGTCGAACCAGGAGACCTTCAAGCAGCTGGCCGGGGTCACCGGCCGCGGCGGCGCGTCGCTGATGTAGCATGGACCAGACCGCGCGCGTCCGCCTGCTGGCCGCCCAGCCGCTCTTCTCCGGCATCCCGGAGGAGCGCCTCGGCCGCCTGGCCGACGCGCTCGAGCCGCGCTCCGTCCCCGACGGCGAGGCCTTCATCGTCGAGGGCGCGCCGAGCGACGGGATGTATTTCGTCGAATCCGGCCGCGCGCGCGTCGCCAAGCGCCTGGCCGGCGGCGAGAAGGACCTCGCCTTCGTCGGCCCCGGCGAGTGCCTCGGCGAGATGGAGCTCGTGCGCGGCGCCGCGCGCTCGGCCAGCGCGTACGCGCAGGGGCCCGTCGCGCTCCTGCGCCTGAAGACGGACGTCCTGCGCGCCTGGCTCGACGCCGACGCGCCGTCGGCCGCGGGCTTCTACGCGCGCCTGGCCGAGATCCAGTCCGCGCGCCTGCGCCGCACCTCGGACGAGGTCGCCCTGCTCTACGACCTTTCCCAGCTCCTCGTGACCCCGCGCGCGACCGCGAAGGACCTGCTCGCGCGCGCGCTCGAGCGCGTGGTCCCGCACCTGCAGGGCGAGTGGTCGGCCGAGGCCCGCGCCTACAACCAGTTCGAGGACGAGATGGAGCTCGCCGCCCGGCGCGGCGCGGCGCTGGGTCCGGACGCGCCCGAGCCCGCGCCGAAGGGCGGCGCCGCCGCGTCGTGGCGCGACGAGCGCACGATCGAGCTCGCGCTGAGCGCGCCGAAGCGCCCGCTGGGCCTCCTGCGCTTCCGCGCGGCCGTCCCTTTGAGCGACTCCGCGCGCGCCGAGGCCGGCCGCACGCTCGGCGCGGTCGCGCGCCTGCTGGCCTCCGCGCTCGAGAACGTCGAATTCCGCACCGATGAGGCGCTCCGCGAGCGCCTGAGGAGCCGATCGCATGCCTCGGACCTTTAAGCCGGTCGCCGTCGCCGCCGCCCGCGCCGCCGACGACGCGAAGGCGGAGGGCGTGCTCGTCCTGGACGCGCGCAAGACCAGCCCCGTCGTCGACTATCTGGTCGTCGCGACCGGGCTGTCGCGCCCGCACATGGACTCGATCGAGGAGAAGGTCGAGAAGGCCCTCGGCGCGCTCGGCCTCAAGATCCATCGCCGCGCGCGCCCGCAGACCGACTCCTGGCGCGTGCTCGACTACGGCGGCGTGATGGTCCACGTGATGAGCGCCGACGCGCGCGAGCTCTACTCGCTGGAGCGCCTGCACGACGGCGCGAAGGAGGTCCCGTGGCGGACCTGAGCGAGGTCCTGAAGTCCGTCGCGCGCGCCGGCGCCAGCGACCTGCACTTGGTCGTCGGCAAGCCGCCGATGGCGCGCCTCGCCGGCGTGATGACCCCCCTCCCGGGTCTGCCCGCGCTGACGCCCGAAGAGTGCGAGCGCATGACCTACTCGGTCCTCAGCGACGCGCAGAAGGCGCGCTTCGAGGAGGCCTGGGAGCTCGACGGCTCGGTCACGATCCCCGGCGCGTCGCGCTTCCGGCTGAACGCGTTCCGCCAGAAGAACGGCGTCGGCGCCGTGTTCCGCGCGATCCCGGCCAAGATCCCGACCGCGCAGGAGATCGGCCTGATGCCGGCGATCGCGAACCTGATCGACCTGCCGCGCGGCCTGGTGCTCGTCACCGGCCCGACGGGGTCCGGCAAGTCGACGACGCTGGCCTGCCTCGTCGAGCTGATCAACCAGAAGCACCAGAAGACCGTGCTGACGATCGAGGACCCGATCGAGTTCGTCTACGAGGACAAGCAGTCCGTCGTCGTCCAGCGCGAGGTCGGCACCTCGACGCGCTCGTTCGCCGAGGCCCTGCGCCACGCGATGCGCCAGGACCCGGACGTGATCCTGATCGGCGAGATGCGCGACCTGGAGACGATCCAGCTGGCGCTGACCGCGGCCGAGACCGGCCACCTGTGCCTAGGCACCCTGCACACGCAGGACGCGCCGTCGACCGTCGACCGCATCATCGACGTGTTCCCGGCCGCCCAGCAGGCGCAGGTGCGCCTGCAGGTCTCGACGGTCCTGCAGGCGGTCGTCTGCCAGCAGCTCCTGCCGCGCAAGGGAGGCGGCCGCGTCTGCGCGCGCGAGTTCATGCGCGTGACCGCCGGCGTCGGCAGCCTGATCCGCGAGGGCAAGACCCACCAGATCTACGCGGCGATGGAGGCCGGCGCCAAGCACGGGATGATCGCGATGGACCAGTACCTGGCCTTCCTGATCAAGCAGGGCCTCGTCGAGCCCGCCGACGCCTGCGCGGTCGCGCACGACCCGTCGACCGTGCGCGCGCTGTCCGGCCTGAGCGCCGCCCCGAATCCATGATCGTCGCCCGACTGCGCCGCTCGCTGACCGAGAAGGCCCGGGCCTGGGCGAAGGCCCAGGGCCTGCGCCTGCCCGACGCCCTGCCCGTCGCCGCGCCGCCGCCGCACCTGAAGGCCGACCTGGCGCTCCCGTGGGCTCTGGCCGCGGCGAAGGCCGCGCGCCGCAACCCGCTGGAACTCGCGAAGTCCCTGGCCGAGGAGCTCGCGAAGGTCCCCGAGATCGAGTCCGCGCAGGCCGCGCCGCCCGGCTTCGTCAACCTGACGATCCGCGGCTCCGCGCTGGCGGCGAACATGAAGGCGCTCACCCTCGACCCCGCCGGCTACGGCCGCGAGGAGGGCGGGACGAAGGAGAAGACGCTGATCGAGTTCGTCTCGGCCAACCCGACCGGCCCGCTCCACATGGCCTCGGGCCGGGGAGCCACGCTCGGCGACTCGCTGGCGCGCATCATGCGCCGCCTGGGCCGCGCCGTCGCCGCCGAGTACTACGTCAACGACGGCGGCGACCGCGTGATCCTGCTCGGCGAGTCGATCCTGGCGCGATATCGGCAATCGCTGGGACAGGACGTTCCCGTCCCGGCGAAGGGCTACCAGGGCGAGTACCTGGTCGACCTCGCCGCGGCCGCGCCCGCCGAGAAGTCGTCCTGGGACGCCGAAAGGTGGGGCCGCTACGCGATGGACGCGCTGCTGGCCTCGCACAAGGACGACATGCGCGTCTTCGACGTCGCGTTCGACCGCTGGTTCCTGGAGAGCGAGCTCTTCGCGTCGGGCGCCGTGCAGAAGACGCTCGAGTTCCTGAGGTCGCGCGGGATGGTCTTCGAGAAGGACGGCGCGACGTGGCTGGGCACGGCGAGCGCCGAGGGCTCGACCGACGACAAGGACCGCGTGCTGGTGAAGTCCACCGGCAAGCCGGCCTACTTCCTGCCCGACATCGCCTATCACAAGGACAAGTACGACCGCGGCTTCGACCGCCTGATCGACGTCCTCGGCGCCGACCACCACGGCTACGTGCCGCGCCTGAAGGCCGCGATCGCCGCGCTCGGCCGCCCATCGGAGTCCTTCCACGCGATCGTCCACCAGCTGATCCACCTGTACCGCGGGGCCGAGGCGGTCAAGATGTCGAAGCGCGCGGGGACGTTTATTTCGCTCCGCGAAATAATCGACGAAGTCGGCAAAGACGCCTGCCGATTCTTCTTCGCGCTGCGGACGCCCGACAGCCACCTGAACTTCGACCTGGAGCTCGCGAAGAAGCAGTCGAGCGAGAACCCGGTCTACTACGTGCAATACGTGCACGCGCGCATCTGCAGCATCTTCCGCAAGGCCGCCGAGTCCGGCGTCCTGAAGCCCGGCGAGGACCTGCCGATGCCCAACGCCCGGCTCTACGCGGCGCCCGAGGAGCGGACGCTCCTGCTCAAGCTCGCCTGGTATCCCGAGGTCCTGCTCGACGCCGAGCGCCTGCTCTCGCCCCACCCGCTCGCGAACTACCTGATGGAGCTGGCCGGGCTCTTCCACCCGTTCTACGAGAAGTGCCCGGTCCTGGCCGCCCCGGACGCGGAGACGACGAAGTCCCGCCTCCTGCTGATCGCCGCCGTGCGCGACGCGATCCGCGAGGGATTGGGCCTGCTCGGCGTCTCCGCGCCCGAGTCGATGTAGCGGCGCTCAGCGCGCGCCGCGGCGCGAGTAGCCCTCGCCCATGGCGCGCGCGCCCATGATCGCGTCGCGGCAGCCGCGCGAGACCTTCTCGCGATGCGCCTTCAGGCAGGGCCCGAGCCCCGTCCGGAAGGTCTTGCCGGGACAGAGGCGCTCGCCGTCCTTCCGGCAGGCCTTCTCGGCCGAGGCGAGGCTCCCGTGCAGCCGCTTCTCCGCGCGGTGCGCGGCGGCCACGCCGCTCTCCCGGCAGGACGGCCCGAGCTTGGCCGAGTGCTTCTTCAGGCAGGACGCGACGGCCGCGTCGCTCCCGGCGCCCTTGCAATAGCGCGCGATCTCGCGACCGCACAGCTCGCGGACCCGCGAGACGCCGCGGTGCTCCGCCTCGGCCGGCGACGCCGCCCCGCCGTTCTTGCAGGCCATGATCTCCGGCACGTGCGCGCGCATGCAGGCGCCCAGGTCGCCGCCGGCCGACCGGCACTCCGCCATCACCTTGCCGGTGCACGGATCCATCCCGCCCTGCGCGCGCGCCGGCGCCGCCGCCGCCGCCAAGGCGGCGGCCAGGACGGCCGCTCCCGCGATCTTCAGTCCCATCGGTTCCCCCTCCGAACGTCCGCGTCTCGCTTCCGCGCCGGACGGCGCGGGCAGGGGAGTTTAGCCGAAGGAGCGCGCCCCATCAAGAGGGAATCGCTTGACTCCGCCCGCGGCGAGCCGTACACTGGATATATGGACATTTCCCAGTCGACCCTCGTCACCCAGGCCGAGACGGAGGCCCGCCGCTTCATCCACATGGTCTACGGATGGATGTGCGCGGGGCTGGCCGTCAGCGGCGCCTGCTCGTTCTACATGGTCTCCGACCCGCGCATGATCGCCAACTTCGTGCGCACCCCGGTCCTGATGTGGGGCCTGATGATCGCCGAGCTCGGCCTCGTCTTCGTGCTGGCCGGCATGATCAGCCGGATGTCCGCCTCGACCGCGAAGTTCGCCTTCCTGTTCTACGCGGCGCTGACGGGGGTGTCGCTGTCGCCGATCTTCCTCGTCTACACGACGGGCTCGATCGCCGGGGTCTTCTTCATGACCGCCGGGCTCTTCGGCGCGCTGTGCCTGTACGGCTACACGACGAAGACGGACCTGACCTCGGTCGGCAACTTCGCCTTCATGGCGCTGATCGGCCTGATCATCGCGTCCGTCGTCAACTGGTTCCTGCACAGCGCGGCCCTGCAGTGGATCATGAGCTACGCGGGCATCCTGATCTTCACGGCACTGACCGCCTACGACGCGCAGAAGATCAAGGCGATGTACAACCCGGCCGAGGACGGCACCGAGAACGAGACGAAGGAGGCCATCCTCGGCGCGCTCGCGCTCTACCTGGACTTCATCAACCTCTTCATCCAGCTCCTCCAGCTCTTCGGCAACCGCCGGGACTGACCCTCAGCGGTAGAGCAGGAGCCGCCGCCGCGCCGCCCGGAAGCGGGCGGCGTCGCGACGGAAGAAGGCGATGATCCTCGACGGCGGGGCTCCGGCCTCGTAGAGCCTGTAGAACTCGTCGGAGCCGACCAGGCGCCGCGTCGTCGGCAGGAAGAAGCCGTTCTTCGGCGCGTCCTCGCCCTTGCGGCGCCAGCGCAGGTCGAAGCGCCCGCCCTGCGTGTCGCGCAGGGCGCAGGCCAGGACCGCGAAGACCTCGAGAGGCCGGGCCTCGTCGCGATCCGTGACGCGGACCAGGACGCCCGGGCACTTCTCCCCCTTGTACGCCCAGCGGTCGCGCGTCGGCACGTAGGTCCGCTCCTCGTAGGCGATCCCGGGCAGGGGGTGGCGGCGCAGATACGCGACCAGCCGGCCCGCGTCGAGCCAGGGCGCGCCGATCCAGCGCAGGGGAGTCGGCGTGCCGCGGCCGACCGCGACGTTGGCCGCCTCGAGGCTGGAGATCCCGGGATACAGGACCGCCGAGTCGAGGTCGGGCATGTTCGGCGACGGCGCGATCCAGGGCAGGCCGGTCTGGTCGAACCACATCGCGCGCCGCCAGCCCCGCATCCGGATCACGCGCAGGTCGGCGCCGACCTTTTCGTCGGCCAGCCGCGCGAGCTCGCCCATCGTCAGCCCGTGGCGCGTCGGCACGGGCAGATAGGAGACGAAGCTGCGCACGTCCGGCTGGAGAACGGGCCCCTCGACGGTTTTCCCGTTGATCGGGTTCGGGCGGTCGAGCACGTAGACGGTCAGGCCGCGCGCCTTCGCGAGCGGCAGGGCCAGGGCGATCGTCGTCGCGTAGGTGTAGAAGCGCGCGCCGACGTCCTGCAGGTCGAAGACCAAGGCGTCCAGATTCTTCAGAGCCGCGGCCGGCGGCTGAAGCTCGCCGTGGAAGGACGGATACACCGGGATCGTCCGTCCGTCGGGGAACCGGTAGGCTCCCGAGGAGACGACGGCGCCCTCGATGAGGCCGTGCTCCGGGCCGAACAAGGCTTCCAAGCGCACGCCCGGAGCGTGCGCCAGGACGTCGCCGGTCCAGCGCCCGCCCCGGTCGACGCCCGCCTGGTTGGTCACCAGGCCGATGCGCTTCCCTTGCAACTCGCGGAAGCCGTCGGCCTCCAGGACGTCGATGCCGGTCAGGACGCGCGCGGGCCGAGGCGGCACGGGCCCGGCCGAAACCCGGACGCTCAAGAGCAGGGCCAGCGCCGGCAGGAGCGCCGTCATCCCGGCGTCAGCGCCCGCGGGCGGCGGCGCGCAAGGCCGGGGCGGCGGCCGCGAGCGCGCGCTCGAGCTCGCGCTTGCCGTGCGCGGTCGACAGGAAGGCGGCCTCCCACTGCGCGGGGGGCAGGTAGACGCCGCGCGAGAGCATGCCGTGGAAGAAGCGCCCGTAGGCCGCCTTGTCGGCCTTCAGCGCCGACGCGTAGTCGGTCACGGCGCCCTCGACGAAGAACGGGGTCAGCATCGAGGCGATCGACTGCAGGCGCAGGGGGACGCCGGCCGCGATCGCCAGGCGGCGCAGGCCCTCGCAGTAGAGGTGCGTCAGGCGCTCCAGCCGCGCGTACGGGTTCTCGCGGCGCAGGAGGTCGAGCGTCGCCTTGCCGGCCGCGACGGCGACCGGGTTGCCGGACAGCGTGCCGGCCTGGTAGGCCGGGCCCTCGGGCGCGACCACGCTCATCACGTCGCGGCGCCCGCCGTAGGCGGCCAGCGGCAGGCCGCCGCCGACGATCTTGCCGAGCACGGTCAGGTCGGGCTCGATCCCGTAGAGGGTCTGCGCGCCGCCGTAGCAGACGCGGAAGCCGGTGATCACCTCGTCGAAAATCAGCAGCGCCTTCTCGCGGCGCGTGATGCGGCGCAGGTATTCCAGGAAGCCGTCGGCCGGGAAGACGACTCCCATGTTGGCGGGAATCGGCTCGACGATGACCGCGGCGATCCTTCCTTTGTGCTTCTTGAAGGCCGACGCGACGGAAGATTCGTCGTTGAACTTCGCCAGGATCGTCGTCGCGGCGAAGGGCTTGGGCACGCCGGCCGAGTCGGGGACGCCCAAAGTCGTCGCGCCCGAGCCGGCGGCGACGAGCAGGCTGTCCACGTGGCCGTGGTAGCAGCCGGCGAACTTGACGATGAGGTCGCGCCCGGTGAAGGCGCGCGCCGCGCGCAGGGCGCTCATGTCGGCCTCGGTGCCGGAGCTGGTCAGGCGCACGAGCTGCATCGACGGGAACGCGCCCTTGATGCGCTCGGCGAGTTCGACCTCGCCCAGGGTCGCCGCGCCGAAGGTCGAGCCGCGCTCGAGGGCGGCCTTCGCCGCCGCGACGACCTCGCGCCGCGCGTGGCCGAGGATCAGCGGGCCCCAGGACAGGCAGAAGTCCAGGTAGCGCCGGCCGTCCTGCGCGGTCAGGTAGGCGCCTTTGCCGGACTTGACGAAGACGGGCGATCCGCCGACCGACTTGAACGCGCGCACCGGCGAGTTGACCCCGCCGACGAGCGAGCGCCGGGCCCGCGCGAACGCCGCCTTAGAGCCGGCCATCGCTCAGCCAGCGCGACGCCTCGAGGGCGTAGTAGGTCAGGATGAAGTCGGCGCCCGCGCGCTTGACGGACGTCAGCGACTCGAGGGCGACCTTCTTCTCGTCGATCCAGCCCTTGGCCGCGGCGGCCTTGATCATCGCGAACTCGCCGGAGACCTGGTAGGCCGCGGTCGGCAGGCCGAAGCGCTCCTTGACCGCCTTCAGCACGTCCAGGTACGGCAGGGCCGGCTTGACCATCACCATGTCGGCGCCCTCCGCGACGTCGAGGGCGACCTCGCGCAGGGCCTCGCGGAAGTTCGCGGGGTCCATCTGGTAGGTCGAGCGGTCGCCGAAGGAGGGCGGGCTCTCGGCGGCCTCGCGGAACGGGCCGTAGAAGCCGGACGCGTACTTGGCCGCGTAGGCCAGGATCGGGGTCTCGGAAAAGCCGGCCTGGTCCAGGGCGCGGCGCATCGCGCCCACTTGGCCGTCCATCATCCCCGACGGCGCGACGACGTCGAAGCCGGCGCGGGCCTGGGAGACGGCGGTCTTGGCCGCCAGCGCGAGGGTGGGGTCGTTGAGGACTTTGCCGCCCTTCACGATCCCGCAGTGGCCGTGGTCGGTGTACTCGCAGAAGCAGAGGTCGGCGATCAGGATCAGATCCGGGTATTTGTCCTTGATCGCCTTGGCCGCGCGCTGGACGATGCCGTCGGCGGCGTAGGCGCCCGAGGCCCTCGCGTCCTTCTTGTCGGGGATGCCGAAGACGATGACGGCGGGGACCCCCAGGCGGACCGCCTCGCCCGCGGCCGAGACGGCCCGGTCGACCGTGTATTGGAAATGGCCCGGCATCGAGGAGATCGGGCGGCTCTCGCCCTTGCCGGGGCGCACGAAGAGCGGCAGGACGAAGTCGGCCGGGGACAGTTCGGTCTCGCGGACCAGCCGCCGCAGGGCCGGGCTCGCGCGCAGGCGGCGGGGACGCGTCGTCGGGAAGGCCATGGGCGGCATTTTACTATAATCGCCCCGCATGGACATGAGAGAGGGCCTGACCTTCCACGACGTCCTTCTGGTCCCGAAGCGCTCGGGGGTCGCGTCGCGCCGCGACGTGGACACGACCGGGCGCTTCTCGCGGCGCATCACGCTGAAGGTCCCGATCGTCTCGGCGAACATGGACACGGTGACGGAGTCTTCGATGGCGATCGCGCTGGCGCGCGCCGGGGGACTGGGCGTGATCCACCGCTTCCTGACCGTCGAGGAGGAGGCCGCGCAGGTCGCCAAGGTCAAGCGCGCCGAGAGCGTCGTCATCGAAAAGCCCTACACGATCGCGCCGACCGAGACGGTCGGACGCGCGAAGGCGCTGATGCGCGAACTCGGCGTCGGGGGCCTCCTCGTCGTCGACGCGCGCGGCGTCCTGCTGGGGCTGGTCACCGAACGCGACGTGCAGTTCCGCGACAAGGCCTCGGAGCCCCTGCGCGCGGCGATGACGACCAAGCTCGTCACGGCGCCGCCGGACGTGGGCCGGGCCAAGGCGCGCGAGATCCTGCGCGACCGCAAGGTCGAGAAGCTGCCGCTCGTGGACGAGGGCGGCCGGCTCAAGGGCCTGATCACGGCCAAGGATCTGAAGAGCAAGCAGCTGCACCCGGACGCCTCGCTCGACGCGAAGGGGCGCCTGCTGGTCGGCGCGGCGGTCGGCGTCGTCGGCGACTATCTGGAACGCGCGGCCGCGGCGCTCGAGGCGGGCGCGGACTGCCTGGTCGTCGACGTCGCGCACGGCCACGCCGCGCACGTGATGATGGCCGTCGAGGCCCTGCGCAAGCGCTTCCCGAAGGCCGAGCTGGTCGCCGGCAACGTCGCGACCTACGAGGGCGCGCGCGACCTGGCCGCGGCCGGCGCCGACGGGGTCAAGGTCGGGGTCGGCCCGGGCTCGATCTGCTCGACGCGCATCGTCTCGGGCGCGGGCGTGCCCCAGCTGACGGCGATCCTGGACTGCGCGAAGATCACGCGCGAGAAGGACGTGCCGATCATCGCCGACGGCGGCCTGCGCGACTCGGGCGACCTCGCCAAGGCCTTCGCGGCCGGCGCCTCGTCGGTGATGCTGGGGTCTCTGCTGGCGGGCGCGGACGAGAGTCCCGGCTGGACGGTCGTGCGCGGCGGCGCGCGCTGGAAGATCTACCGCGGGATGGCGTCCTTGGGCGCGACCCTGTCGCGCAAGACGAAGGAGCGCCGCGACGACGAGGACCTGAATCCGATCGAGGTCGCCGAAGTCGTCCCCGAGGGCGTCGAGTCGATGGCGCCCTACAAGGGTCCGGTCGCCGACGTGATCCACCAGCTGATCGGCGGCGTGCGCTCCGGCATGAGCTACAGCGGCGCGCGCACCCTGCCTGAGTTGTGGAAAAAGGCGGAGTTCATCCGCATCACCTCCGCCGCCTGGGCCGAGTCGCGGCCCCACCACCTCGACCGCGACTAGCCGCTAGGCGGCGGCCAGCGAGCGCGCGAGGGCGTCGACGAAGGACGACGCGGACGGCCAGCGCGAGGACGGCTCCGGATCCAGCGCGCGCGCGAGCGCGGCGTCGGCCTGGACCGGCATGCCGCCGCGGGCCTGCGACAGCGGCACGTAGAGGCGCTCGGCCTTCATCATCGCGCCGCCGTTCGGGAACGGCGGGCGGCCGACGAGGAGCTCGTAGGCGCAGGCGCCCAGCGCGAAGACGTCGGCGGCGGGACCGACCGCGCCGCCGACCTCCTGCTCGGGCGCCATGTAGGCCGGGGTGCCGGAGACCTCCACGCGCGACAGGGTCGACATCGTCTTCTGGACCTGGCGCGCGATGCCGAAGTCCATCACCTTGGCCGAGTCCCCGGCGACCATCACGTTCGCGGGCTTGAGGTCCTGGTGGACGACGCCGCGCTCGTGCGCGTGGTCGAGGGCCTTCGCGATCTGGCGCAGGTAGGCGACGGCCTCGGCCGGGGACAAGACGCCGCGGTCGAGGCGCTCGTGCAGGCTCTGCCCGTCGACGCGCTCGAAGACCAGGAACAGGCCTTCCGCGTCCTCGTGGATCGAGTGGATCTCGACGATGTTCGGGTGCTTGAGGCCGGCGACGATGCGCGCTTCTTTGAGGAAGCGCGCGCGCTCGCGCGGGTTGTCGGCGATCTCGGCGCGCAGCTTCTTGAGGGCGACCGGCCGCTGGAGGCCCAGGTCCAGCGCCTCGTAGACGACGCCCATGCCGCCCTGGCCCAGCGTGCGCAGGATCTTGAAGCCCTGCGGCGCGGGTTCGGGGCGCGCGCCGCGCAGGAGCGCCGCGTGGTCCTCGGCGCGCATCGCCAGCCGCACCGACGAGTCGCCGCGCTTGCGGAACAGCGCGAACGAGAAGAACAGGAGCGCCGTGCCGATCGCGCCCAGCCAGACGACGTAGGCGCCGGGCCCGCGCGGGGCCGCCGCCGGCGCGGCGCCGGCCGAGGCCGCCTGCTGGTAGAGCTGGTCGAATTGCGCGTCGAGCGCCGCGGCTTTTTTAAGGTCGGCCAGCTGGAGCCGGCGCCGCCCGAGGCTCGCCCAGACGTCCGCGCGCGCGGCCAGCACCTGCGCGTCGTCGGGCCGGGCGGCCAGAGAGGCGTTCGCTTCCTTTAGACCCTCCTCGGAGCGCCCCAAATCCACCAGGTCGTCGACCAGCAGGCGCCGCGCGCGCGAATCGTCGGACTTGAGGCCCAGCGCCGAGCGCGCGTCGTCGGCCGAGCCCGGAAAGTCCCGCTGGTCGCGCCGCGCGAGCGCGCGCAGGCGGAAGGCCGCCTCGTCGTTCGGGGCCCGGCTCAGGCGCCGGTCCAGCAGAGAGACCGCCCCGCCGAAGTCCTGGATCTCGATCTTGCCGGCCGCGTCGCGGACCAGCGGATCGGGCCCGAGCACGGCCTCGCCGGGCCGCACCCCGCCCGCGGCCAAGGCCTTCA
>JAGWRY010000397.1 GCA_028869495.1 Elusimicrobiota bacterium
CGCGCACGACGCGCAGAGGCCGCGAAAGTGGACCGAATGCGCGGAGACCCGGAAGCCCGGGGTCCGCGGCGCGGGCAGGGCGTCGAGGCGCGGATCGAAGAGGTCCTCGATCCGGCCGCAGCCGTCGCAGACCGCGTGGTGGTGCGTGCCGACGATCGCGTCGTAGCGCGCCTGGGCCGACGGCGAGTCCACTCGCGAGACGATCCCCAGCTCGTGCAGGGTCTGCAGGGTCTTGTAGACCGTCGCCAGCGACAGGCTCGGGTAGTCCCGGCGCAGGGAGTCGTGCAGGGCCTCGGCGCTCGGGTGATCGCTGCGCCCCGACAGCTCCTCGTAGACGGCGAGGCGCTGATGGGTCAGCGGGACCCTCTTGGCCTTGAACAGGGCGCGGATCTCGTCGCGGGTCTTCATCGCCACCCCTTTACGATAGGAAACTGCGGAGCATCCAGGCCATCTTCTCGTGCTCCTCCATCAGGCCGGTCAGGAAGTCGGCCGTGCCCTGGTCGCCGAGGCCGGAGGCCGCGTCGACGTCCGCGCGCAGGGAGCGGATCAGGGCCTCGTGGTCGCGCAGGAGCTCGGCCAGCATCGGGCCTCCTTTGGCGGCGCGCCCCGGGGCCTCCTTGAGGCGCGCGGCCTTCGCGAACTCGGCGAGGCTCCCGAGGGCGCGGCCCCCCAGGGCGCGCGAGCGCTCCGCGACGTCGTCGACGAAGCCGTCGAGGGCCTCGTACTGCGCCTCGAAGAACTTGTGCAGGTCGTGGAACTGGGGACCCGTCACGTTCCAGTGGAAGTTGCGGGTCTTCGTGTAGAGAAGGTACTCGTCGGCGAGGAGGGGGTCCAGCAGGGCCAGGACCTTGGCGCGGACCGGCTCCTTGAGTCCGAGATTGGCGTTCATCGCATCCTCCTTGTCGATAATTATTATCTGTTAGTAATATAGCACTCGTGGGTCCGGCTGTCAAGCCCCGCGTTGACGGCCGCCGCCGCGCCGCGTATAATCCGGGGCGAGGGCCGCTCCGCGCTTCTCGATGCGAGCCAAAGCCTCTTCCGTCCTTCGCCGTCTGCCCGCCGTCCTGCTGGCCGTCATCGCGGCCGGCGGCGCGCGCTCCCTGCCGCCCGCGCCCCGGACGCTGCGGGTCTGCGACGACGTCTCGGACCCCGCGGGTCTCGACCCGCATTACAGCTTCGACGACAAGTCGGCCGACATCCTCGACCAGATCTACGAAGGCCTGGTCCGCATCGACGCGAACGGGAAGGTCGCCCCGGCGCTCGCCGCGGGGTGGCGCCGCGTCGACGACCGGAGCGTCCGGTTCTTCCTGCGCGCCGGCGTGCGCTTCCAGGACGGCGAGCCTTTCGACGCCGCGGCGGCCGCGGCCAGCCTCCGCCGCGAGTTCGCCGCCCCCGCGCCGCCGGCGGCCCTGTTCTCCGACGTCGTCGAGGCGCGCGCGGAGGGACGCTATGTCCTGCTGGTCCGGACGCGGGGCCCGGACGATCTTCTCCTGCGCCGCCTCGCGCAGTTCGCCCCGATCGTCCCGCCCTCCCTCTCGAGACGCAGCGGTCCGCTGCCGCCGGACGCCGCGCCCGTCGGCACCGGCCCCTACGAGTTCGTCCGCTGGATTCGCGGCCGGGAGATCGTCCTGGCGGCCAACCCCGGCTATTGGCGGGGCCGGGCGCCCTACGACCGCGTCGTCTTCAGATTCATCCGCGCCGGCAACCAGGTCCCCGCGCTGATCCGCGGAGACCTGGACCTGCTGACCGACGTCCCCGCGCCGCTGATCCGCTCCGTCGCGCGCGCGCCCGGGCTGAGGGTCCTGAAGGTCCGCTCCCTGCTGACGGACGCGTTCTGGTTCACGTCGCTGCGCGGCCCTCTGGAGGACGTCCGCGTCCGTCGCGCGCTGAACTACGCCGTCGACAAGTCCCGCCTGATCCGGGAGGCGTCCGGGGGAGACGGCGTCCCGATCGCGACGCTGAGCATGCCCGGCGAGTTCGGCCACGACGCCCGCCTCGCCCCTTATCCGTACGATCCCGCCCGGGCGCGGCGCCTCCTGCGCGACGCCGGCTACGCCCGCGGCTTCACGCTGCGCCTTCTCGCGGTCGCGCAGTCCGCGCGCGACGCCCGCGAGATCCAGGCGGACCTGCGCCGCGTCGGCGTCCGCCTCGAGACGACCGTCGTGCCCATCAGCGAGGGCTACCAGATCGCCGCCGAAGGCGCGCTGCGCCGCTACGACATCAACGCCAACGTCGCGCCCGACCCGATCGGCCACATGGGCTTTCTCGCGAGCGTCTGCTTCTCGAGCGCCTCGGCGCTGAGCGCGGGGGGCCTCCCCGGGTTCGACGCCCGCTACCGGCGGATGGAGGAGGCGCGCGGCGCCGCCTCCGAGCGGCGGCGCGCCGAGCGCCTCGACGACTGGATCTACCGGCAGGCTCCGGCGATCTTCACGTATCAGCGCGTGCGCGCGTACGGCCTGCGCCGCGGAGTGGCCTTCGCGCCCCGGCGCGACGGCATGCTGGTCCTCGCCGCGCGGAGGCCGGACGCCGGCGGCGCGCGCTAGACCAGCGGGAGAGAGACGACGACGGACGTCCCCGCGCCGAGACGGCTGCGGACTTCGACGCGGCCGCCGCGGCCCTCCGCGATCTCGCGCACGGTGGCCAGCCCCAGTCCCGAGCCCTCGCCGGGGCGCTTGGTCGTGAAGAACGGCTCGAAGACCCGCTCGAGCAGCTCGGGGGGGATTCCGACGCCGTCGTCTCGGACCTCCAACGAGGCGCGCTCCCCGAGGAGGGCGGTCTCGATCGTCAACCGCCCGCCCGCGACCATCGCGTCCCGGGCGTTCACGGCTAGGTTCAGCAGGATCTGCTCGGCGCGGACCTCGTCCAGCGGGACGCGCCCGAGGCGCTCGTCGAGCCGGACGTCGAGGACGACGTCGCGCCGCAGCAGACGTAGCAGGATGCTCTTCATCCGGCGGACGACGCCGTTGAGGTCGCAGGAGCCGCCGCCCTCCTCGCCGCAGCGCCCGAGCTCCGTCATCGCGCGCGCCAACTCTCCGGCGCATTCGACGGCCGCGCGCATCTCGTCGAGCTCCCGCAGGCGCGCGTCTGCGTCCGCGTGGTCGTCGCGGAGCATCGCGAGGCTCCCTTGGAGCAGGGTCAGCACGTTGTTGAAGTCGTGAGCCAGTCCCAGGGTCAGCCGTCCGAGTTGGCCCGTCTTTTGCTCGCGCAGCGCCCGTTCGCGCAGGCCGCGCTCCGCGGTGACGTCCCGCGCGGCCGCGACGAAGGCCTCGCGCGCGAAATCCGCCTTCAGCCGCCAATCCAGGAGCGCCGTCGCTCCGTCGCGGCGGCGGCAGCGGGATTCGATCCTCGCGCCCCCGCCGTCGGAGCGGGCCGCGGTCTCGAGCGCGGCCACGAGAGCGGCGCGGTCCTCCTCGACGACCAGCTCCAGCAGGCGCGTCCTCCTCAGCTCTTCCCGGCTCCAGCCGAGCGCGGCCTCCCAGGCCGGGTTCAGCGCCTCCAAGCTGCCGTCGAAACCGACGCGGCCGAGGAGCTCGGAACAGAGCTCCGCGGCGGCGGCAAGCGGGGGACGATCGTCCGGGGCGTGTCGCGGCATGCCGCTTCAAGGATAGCGGGCGTTCATCAAAGCAGGCACAACGCGCGCGCGCTAGGGCTCGAACAGATATCCGACGCCCTTTTGGACGCTCAGGCGTCCGCCCCAGCGCGCGCCGAGCTTGCGGCGCAGGGAAGAGATCGTCGCGTGCAGGACGTGCGCCCAGCCGTCCGACTCGTAGCCCCAGAGTTCCCTCCAGAGGAACTCGCGCGTGTGCAGGATGTTCGGGCGGTCGAGGAAGATCGTCAGCAGGGACATCTCCTTCGGCGTCAACGGAACGGGCCGGCCTCCGACGGTCAGGCGCCCCGCCGCGGCGTCGAGCTCGAGGCCGGGCCAGCGGCGCGCGACCGCGCGGTCGAGGGAGAGCGCGCGCCGTCGCGCGAGGCTGCGCAGGCGCGCGAGCAGGACGCGCGCGTCGAAGGGCTTGGCGAGGTAATCGTCGGCGCCGGCGTCGAGCGCGAGAACCGCGTCGGCGGGATCGGAGCGCGCGGTCACCATCAGCACCCCCAGGGTCCGCGTGCGCGGGTCGGCGCGCAGCGCGCGCACGAGCGTCGCGCCGGACAGGCCGGGCAGCGCCCAGTCCAGCACGACCAGGTCTCCGGGGGCGGCGCGCAGCGCGTCGAGGGCCTCCTCGCCGGCGGTGACGAGGCGCGCGTCGAACTCGTCGCGGTGCAGGCGCTCGAAGAAGTCCGCGTAGAAGCGGAACATCGCGCCGTCGTCCTCGACCGCCAGCACGCGCTGCCTTCTCGGGCTCACGCGCACGATTCTACACAATTCGCGTTGACGCCGCGCGCGGAACGACGTATAATCGGAAAATGAAGAAATTAAAGAATTCAGAGAATACGCGCAATGCCTGAGCGCGCCTTCACGACCCACGACGTCGCGCGCCTGTGCGACGCGTCGCCGTCGAGCGTGGTCAACTGGATCAACGACGGACGGCTGAAGTCCTTCCACACGCCCGGCGGCCATCACCGCGTCTCGCGCGAGGACCTGATCGCCTTCATCCGCTCGCTGAAGATGCCGCTGCCGCCGGAGCTCAGCGCGCGACGGCGCGTGCTGGTCGTCGACGACGAGCCCGGGATGGCGCGCGCGATCGAGAAGGCCTATGCGCTGCGCGCCGACGAGTTCGAGGTCGAGACCTGCGGGGACGGCATCGACGCCCTGATCCGCATCGGCCGGCGCCCGCCGGATCTCGTGGTCCTGGACGTCGTCTTGCCGAAGATGGACGGCCTGCGCGTCTGCCGCGTGCTCAAGTCCAAGCCCGAGACGCGCGGCATTCGGATCGTCGCCATCAGCGGCAAGCGCCCCCCGTTCAGCGAGAAGCGGCTGGCCGAGACCGGGATCGACGCCTTCTACCGCAAGCCCGTCGACCTGATCGCGCTGCTCGAAACCTCCGTCCGCCTGCTGGGGCTGCCGCCGTCCCGGGCGACGCGCTGACCGAACGCCGGGAACCACGCGATGACCGCCTCCCGAGCGAAGGCCGCCGTCCACGTCCTGCTGGACTACCTGGAGGCCGAGGGGGTCGAGCACGTCTTCGGGATCCCCGGCGGCCCGATCATGCCGCTCTACGAGGCGATCTACGCGCGCGGGCGCATCCGGCCGATCCTGACGAAGCACGAGGAGGGCGCGGCCTTCATGGCGGACGGCTACGCGCGCGTCTCCGGCAGGATCGGGGTCTGCTGCACGACGTCCGGGCCGGGCGCGACCAACGCGCTGACGGGCTTGGCCGTCTCCCGCGCCGATTCGACGCCGGTGCTGCTGCTGACGGCGCAGACGCCGACGCGCCAGTTCGGGATGGGCGCGTTCCAGGAGAGCGGCCCGGAGACGATCGACCTCGTCGGCCTCTTCCGTTCGGTGACGAAGTGGAGCACGATGGTCCCGCACCCCGACCGCATCGGCACCGTCGCGCGCGCGGCGCTTCGGCTGATGACGTCGGGGCGCCCCGGGCCCGTCCACGTGAGCCTCCCGCTCGACTACGCCGGCCGCCTCGTCGAGGAGGAGGCGTGGGCTCCCGCGCGCTATCGCTGCGCCGCCGAGACCTTCGACCGCCGCTCGGTGCGCGAGGCGGCGGCCCGCCTGCTGGCGGCGCGGCGCCCGGCGATCCTCGCCGGCCACGGCGTCAACGCCGCCCGGGCCTGGGCGCCCCTGCGCGCGCTCGCGGAGCGTCTCGGCGTCCCGGTGGCGACGAGCTTCAAGGCCAAGGGCGCCCTGCCCGAAGATCACCCGCTTTCGCTCGGGGTGTTCGGCGCCGCCGGGCCCGCCGCCGCGCGGGACTTCCTGCTGTCGGACGAGACGGACCTGCTCCTCGTCGTCGGCAGCGCGCTGGGGGAGTCCTCGTCGTGCGGGTTCGATCCCCGCCTCGCGCGCAAGGCCTCCTTCCTGCAGATCGACGTGGAGGCCGCCGCGATCGCGCGCAACTTCCCCGTCGACGTCGCGCTGGTCGGCGACGCGCGCGCCGTGCTCGTCGAGCTCCTCTACGAGATCGAGCGGCGACTGGCCGCGGGCTGGTCGCGCGCGCCGGGAGCGGCGCCGCCGCGCGCGAC
>JAGWRY010000398.1 GCA_028869495.1 Elusimicrobiota bacterium
CCGGCGACGACGCCGCCGAGGCGCTCCTGCTCGCCCACGACTGGCGCCTGCCCGGCGACGCCCGCACGCTCGCCGGCCGTCTCGGCCCCGGCCAGGACCTGCCCGGCGCGCGCCCGTCCTGGACCGCCGCGCGCACCGGCGAGCGCTCCTATCGCGTCGCCTTCCGGCCGGGAGCTGGGCGCCCGGACTACGAGTTCGACGTCGACCTCGACGCGCGCCTCGTGGAGCCGACGCCCGACACCGCGCGCCTGCTGGCGCCCCGCCTGCTCGTCGCGCGCTGACGGATCCCCCCCTTGCGCGCAGGCCCTCTGCCGCCCTCCTGCCGTGGAAATATAATATTTATAATAATAAGATTACGGCTAATATATTGCGTATGTAACGCCTTCACAGGAGACCGCCCGATGAACGAGCCGACCCCCGCCGCCGCGGCGCTGAAACTCAATCGAGGCCCGAAGGAGATGCCCGCCCTCGGCTTCGGCACCCTGATCGAGGGCGCCGAGGCGACGCGCGCCGCCGTCTCCGCCGCGCTGCAAGCCGGCTACCGCCTGATCGACTGCGCCGAGCAGCACCGGAACGAGTCCGCGGTCGGCGCCGCGCTCAAGCAGGCCTTCGCCGGCGGGCTCAAGCGCGATGACGTCTTCGTGTCCACGAAGCTCTGGAACAGCAACCACCGCCCGGAGCGCGTGAAGGACGCCTGCGAGGCGAGCCTGCGCCGGCTCGGCCTCGAGCGCCTCGACCTCTACCTGGTCCACACGCCGTTCGCCTTCCAGCCCGGCCGCGACGAGCCCGAGGGCTCCTCCGCGCTCAACGGCTACGACATGGACATGAGCCTGCCCGAGACTTGGAGCGCGCTGGAGCAGCTCGTCGCGGAGGGCAAGTGCGGCGCGATCGGCCTGTCGAACGTCGGCGTGGACCGCATCGAGATGATCTGCGGCTCGGCGAGCGTCAAGCCGTCCGTCGTGCAGGTCGAGGCGCACCCGTACCTGCCGCAGGACGGCCTGCTCGCCGAGTGCCGAGGCCGCGGCGTCGTCCTGCAGGCCTACGCGCCGCTCGCGCACGGCCACGTCGAGGGCCCGCTCGAGAACGTCTTCGTCAAGCGCCTCGCCGAGAAGCTGGGCTGCACGCCCGCGCAGGTCCTGCTGGCCTGGGCGCTCGCGCGCGGGACGGCCGCGCTGACCTCGTCGCGCGACCCCCGGCGCATCCGCGAGAGCCGCGCGCTTCCCGCGCTCGACGCCGAGACGCTGCGCGACCTCACGCTGAGCATCGTGTTCCGCCGCCGCTTCAACCGCGTGACCGAAACGGGCGTGCCCTCTTTCGACGCTCCCCCGGCCCCCGGAATGTCCTGAACGGGCGCCGCGCTCCCGGCCCCAAAATATCCGACCCGCGCCCGATTTTTTCCCTTTTTTCCCGTCGGCGCGGGAGGTAGAATCTAGCCATGATCCCGAGAATCCCGCTCGCCGTCGTCCTGCTCCTGCCCGCCGCCGCCTTCGCCCAGGGCCCCTCCCTCGAGACCGCCTACGCGGCCGCCTCCGCCCGCGCCGCCGTCCGCCCCGTGCCTTTCGCGCGACCGGCCGCCCCCCCGCGCGCGCGCCGCTACGTGCCGAATCCCGGCCGGGTCCTGCCGGAGAACTGCGCGAACCTGCCCGTCGTCTCGATCAAGGACGGCGACATCTACGCGAACGGCTCGCGCCTCGGCCGCGACGAGTCCTCTTATACGGCCAATTGCGACGGGACGGTCGCCTGGCAGGACACGGACGGCGGCCTCTACCTCGGCACCGGCCAGGTCGCGTCCTCCGCCTCGCGCTACGAGCTCTCCTGGTACGGCTCGCACCTGGCCTGGCAGGACTCCGGCGGCGACCTGTATCTCGACGGCACCCAACTCGACAGCTCCGTCTCGGACTGGACGTTCGTGAAGTACACCGGCCAGGTCGTGTGGAAGGACGGCTACGGGACCCTCCACCGCGACGGCGAGACGCTCGGCGACGCCTCGAGCTTCGCGGTCGCCGCGCGCACCGGCGACGTCGCCTGGCAGGACGCCTACGGGAAGCTCTACCGCAACCACGACGAGCTCGGCGACGCCTCGACCTGGCGCATCGCCGACCGCACCGGCGACGTCGGCTGGCTGGACGCCTACGGCGACCTCTACAAGAACGGGACGAAGGTCGCCTCGGGCGTCTCCTCCTTCACTCTGCGCGAGGACGGCCGCCTGATCTGGACCGACTCGTCGGGCGACACGCACTCCGCCTAGCCGGGCCCGCCTCCGTTCGATCCGGGTCTTGACAAAGCCCCGGACTTGCGCTATTATTTTGATATCAAACTATATGCCCACCAAATACCGCGGGACGCCGGACGAGACGAGGGCCCTGAGCGCGCTGATCAACCTGCTGCGCGCGTCGGAGGCCTTCAACGCGTCCCTGCAGAGGGAGGCCGCGGCCGCGGAGCTGAGCGCGAGCCAGTTCGGCGTCCTGGAGGCGCTCCTGCACCTGGGCCCGACCTGCCAGGGCGAGCTCGCCGTCAAGCTCCTGCGCAGCGGCGGCAGCCTGACCTCCGTCGTCGCGGGCCTCGAGAGGCGCGGGCTGGTCGAGCGGCGGCGCGAGGGCTCGGACAAGCGCTACGTGACGGTGCGCCTGACCGCGAAGGGAGAGCGGCTGATCGCCGGGATCTTCCCGACGCACGCGCGCACGGTCGCCCGGCAGTTCCGCGCGCTGACCGCGCCGGAGCAGGACGAGCTGCGGCGCCTGTGCCGCAAGCTCGGGCGCTCGCTGGAGCCGGGCTGATTTTTTTGAATCCCATACTTTGAACTGGAAATAAAGGAGGACGCCATGGAAAGAGGGATCGAACGGATCTTCCGGGGCAGCCCGGAGCACTGGGTCGGGAACGGCTTCCACGTCAGCAACTACTTCCCGTCGGCGACCGACTTCGAGAAGCGGATGAGCCCGTTCTTCCTGCTCGACTACCAGAAGCCGGAGCGCTACGCGCCGACGACGCGCCGGCGCGGGGTCGGCACGCACCCGCACCGTGGCTTCGAGACCGTGACCCTCGCCTACGAGGGCGCGATCGCGCACCGCGACAGCGCCGGCCACGGCGGGATCATCCGGCCCGGAGAGGCGCAGTGGATGACGGCGGGCGCCGGCGTCCTGCACAACGAGTTCCACGAGGAGTCGTTCGCGAAGGCCGGCGGGACCCTGCACATGATCCAGATCTGGGTGAACCTGCCGCGCCGCCTGAAGCTGACGCCGCCGAAGTACCAGGACCTCGCGCGCCCGACCGTCGCCGAGAAGGCGCTCGCGGGCGGCCGGGGGCTCGTGCGGGCGTACGCGGGCGAGTACGAGGACTTGAAGGGCCCCGCCTCGACCTTCACCCCCGTCCGCATGCTCGACCTGCGCCTGAAGCCCGGCGCCCGGGTGCGCCTGCCGACGCCGTCCGACTACAATACCGCCCTGCTGGTCCTGCAGGGCCGCGTGCGCGCCAACGCCAGCCGCGACGTCGAGGCCGGCGAGTTCCTGCTGTTCAAGAACGACGGCGAAGAGGTGAACGTCGAGTCGCGGGACGACTCGATCGCGCTCTTCCTGAGCGGCGCGCCGATCGAGGAGCCCCTCGTCCACTACGGCCCGTTCGTGATGAACAGCGTCGACGAGATCAACCAGGCGATCGAGGACTTCCACGCCGGCAAGTTCGGCGAGCTTGAGGACTGAATTTCCGGAAAAGAGACAAAGGAGGAGTCATGCTGAAAAAACTGCTGGACACGTCGGACGACTGGGCGCCGACCGTCGCGCGCCTGACGCTGGGGACCGTCTTTTTCGCGCACGGCGCGCAGAAGGTCCTGGGCTGGTGGGGCGGCTACGGCTTCGCCGGCACGATGCACTTCTTCACGGCCGGGATGGGCATCCCCGCCCCGCTGGCCTTCCTGGCGATCATGGCCGAGTTCCTCGGCGGGCTGGGACTGCTGGTCGGGGCGCTGTCGCGGATCGCCGCGTTCGGGATCTTCACGAACATGGCCGTGGCGATCGCGACGGTCCACCGCCACTTCGGCTTCTTCATGAACTGGTTCGGCAATCAGAAGGGCGAGGGCTACGAGTACCACCTGCTCGCGATGGCGCTGGCCGTCGTGATCATGATCCGCGGCGCCGGAGCCCTCTCCGTCGACCGAGAGGTCTCGAAGCGCCTCGGCTGAGCGCCGGTCCCGCGCGGCCGGCGACGCCGCCGGCCGCGCCGCGGCGCGCCTCATTTGCTAGCCTCCCTCCATGAACAAAGGACGCCTCGAGGCCTTCAGCGACGGGGTGCTGGCCATCCTGATCACGATCCTGGTGCTCGGCCTGCGCGAGCCCGCGGGCGCGTCGCTGTCCGCCCTGCGCCCCCTCGGCGTCGTGTTCCTGAGCTACCTGCTCAGCTTCGCCTACCTCGCGATCTACTGGAACAACCACCACCACATGCTGCAGACCTGCGTCCGGGTCACCGGCCCGATGCTGTGGGCGAACATGCACCTGCTGTTCTGGCTCTCGCTGATCCCCTGGGCGACCGCCTGGATGGGCGCCAGCCGCTTCGCGCCGGCGCCCGTCGCCGTCTACGGCGCGATCCTGCTGATGGCCGCGCTCGCCTACATGATCCTGCAGGCCGTGATCATCTCCGTCCAGGGCCCGGACTCCCTGCTGAAGGAAGCGGTCGGCTCGGACTGGAAGGGCAAGGTCTCCCCGCTGCTCTACGCCGCCGCGATCGCCGCCGCCTTCTTCGTCCCGCGCGTCTCGGGCGCCCTCTACGCGCTGGTCGCCGCGCTCTGGCTGGTCCCCGACCCGCGCATCGAGAACGCCCTGCGCGCCCGCCGCGAACGCCTCGGAAATTAGCTATCCTCGGGGCATGACCGGCGCCCCCCTCCGCCTGGCCGCGCTCCTCGCCCTGCTCGCCGCCTCTCCCGCCGCCGCCTCGTCCCAGTGGGGCGGCTCCTACCCGTATCCGGTGCCGCTCGGCCTCCAGCCGCCCCCCGTCCCGGACGCCGACCCCGTCACCGGCGCAAAGGTCGCGCTCGGGAAGACGCTGTTCTTCGACAAGCGCCTCTCGCGCGACTCGACGATCGCCTGCGCGACCTGCCACGACCCCCAAAAGGGCTGGACCGACCAGTCGCCGGTCTCGACGGGCATCGGCGGGCAGAAGGGGACGCGCTCGGCGCCGACGGTCCTCAACGCCGCGTACATGACGCGGCAGTTCTGGGACGGGCGCGCGGCGAGCCTCGAGGAGCAGTCGCTGGCTCCGATCGAGAACCCGGTCGAGATGGGCTTCACGCACGCGGGCGTCGTCCGGCGCCTCTCCGGGATCGCCGGCTACGCGCCGCTCTTCAAGGACGCCTTCGGCGACGACCGGGTGACCATCGAGCGCGTCGCGATGGCGATCGCCAGCTTCGAGCGCACGGTCCTGAGCGGGAACTCGCCGTACGACCGCTGGAAGGCCGGCGACAAGGGCGCGATGAGCCCGGCGGCGATCCGCGGCTACGCGCTGTTCGAGGACCCGAAGCGCGCGAACTGCGCGGCCTGCCACAGCGGCCCCGACTTCTCGGACTCGAAGTTCCACAATCTCGGCGTCGGCGCGGGCGGGACCGATGAGGGCCGCGCCGCGGTCACGCACGATCCCGCCGACGCGTACGCGTTCAAGACGCCGACCCTGCGCGACCTCGCCGACACCGCCCCGTACATGCACGACGGCAGCAAGAAGACGCTGGCGGAGGTCGTGGACTTCTACGACGACGGCGGCATCAAGAACCCGCACCGGGACCCGAAGATCAAGCCGATCGGCCTGAGCGACGCCGAGCAGGCCGACCTCGTCGCCTTCCTGGGCGCGCTGAACGGCGACCCGGTCCGCATCTCCGCCCCGCCGATGCCGCAGTAGGCGGCGGCGCCCCGCGCCGACGCGCCCCCTGGCGAAATCCGCCCGCGCGGGGCACACTGGGGGGATGAGGCTCCGTCTGTGGCCCGTCCTGCCGGCCCTCTTGTGCGCCGCGGCCGCGCGCGGCGCGCCCGTCGCCGGCGTCGAGCCGCTCTACCCGGCCGCGCCCGCCGCCTGGGCCGGGGCG
>JAGWRY010000399.1 GCA_028869495.1 Elusimicrobiota bacterium
CGACGCGGCGGTCCGCGCGGCCGCGGCCGCGCAGGACGCCTGGGCCGGGACCGCCGCGCGCGAGCGCGGCCGCGTCCTGCTGGCTCTCGCGCGCCTGGTCCGCGAGCGCCGCGAGGAGCTGGCCCTCCTGGAGACCCGCAGCGCGGGCAAGCCGATCGGGGACTCCCGCGAGGAGATGGACCTCGCCGCCGACGTCCTCGAATACTACGCGGGCGCGGCGACGAAGCTGTTCGGCGAGACGATCCCGGTCGGCGCGTCCGGCCTCGACTTCACCCTGCGCGAGCCGGTCGGCGTCTGCGCGCTGATCGTGCCGTGGAACTTCCCGCTCGTGATCGCGACGTGGAAGCTCGGCCCGGCGCTCGCCTGCGGCAATGCGGTCGTGCTGAAGCCCTCTCCGGAGACGCCGCTGACGGCCCTGCGCCTGGCCGAGCTCGCGGCGGAGGCGGGACTGCCGGACGGCGTTCTGAACGTCGTTCCCGGCCCCGGGCCCGGCTGCGGCGCGGCCCTCGTCGAGCACCCGCTGGTGCGCAAGGTCGCCTTCACCGGCTCGACGGCGACCGGGAAGTGGATCATGCGGGCGGCGGCCGAGGGGCTCAAGCGCGTGTCGCTCGAGCTCGGCGGCAAGTCCCCGAACGTCGTCTTCGACGACGCGGACCTCGACCTCTGCGTCGAGAAGTCGGTCTGGTCGGTGTTCGGCAACGCGGGGCAGGACTGCTGCGCGCGCTCGCGCGTGCTCGTCCACCGCAAGGTCTACGACCGCTTCGTCGACCGCTTCGTGGCGCGGACGCGGAAGATCGTCGTCGGCCACCCCGAGAAGAAGGGCACGCAGGTCGGCCCGCTGATCAGCCTGCGCCAGCGCGAGCGCGTCTGCCGCTTTCTCGACGTCGGAGAGGCCGAGGGCGGCGAGCTCCTGTGCGGGGGGAAGATCCCGGGCGGGGCGCTCGCGAAGGGCTTCTACCTGACCCCGGCGGTCTTCGCCGGCGCCGTCCCGCGCGCGTCGATCGTGCGCGAGGAGATCTTCGGCCCCGTCGCCGCGATCCTCCCGTTCAAGGACGAGGCCGACGCCGTGCGCCTGGCCAACGACTCGCCGTACGGCCTGTCGGGCTCCCTGTGGACGCGCGACGTCGGGCGCGTCGCTCGGCTGAGCCGCGCCCTCCAGTGCGGCGTGCTGTCGGTGAACTCCTCCTCGAGCGTCCATCTCGAGGCGCCGTTCGGCGGCGTGAAGGGCTCGGGCTTCGGCCGCGAGCTCGGCATGAAGGCGCTCGACCTCTACACCGAGGTCAAGAACGTCTTCGTCTCGAACGCCTGACCTCCCTCCTGTTGTATAATCCGGTCGTCGCGGCTCCGGCCGCGGCTCGCTAGGGGTCCTGCGCGGAGCGTCCACGCGGGTGAGAGAAACCCTTCGAACCTGATCTCGGTAATGCGAGCGCAGGGAAGCGACGGGACTCCGGACGCCTCCACGGTCACGTCTCCTTCCCAGGCTCTCGCGGGAGGAGACGATGACGAAGACGCCCGCCTTTCTGCTGATCCCGCTCCTGACGGCCCTCGGGGCGCCCCCGGCTCGCGCCGCCGTCCTCCCGCCGGTCGTCGTGACCGCCGCGCGCGAGCGCTCGTACGCTCCCGCGGAGGTCGAGCTCGGGGGTCTCGCGGGCGGGGCGACGACGGTCCTGGACGTTCCCGCCTCGATCTCGGTTTTCACGCGCTCCGCGCTCGACGATCAGGGCCAGCGCACGCTCGCCGACGCGGTCCGCCGCGACGCGCTCGCCGCCGACGCGTACGCGCCGGTCGGCTACTACCAGGACCTCCAGCTGCGGGGCTTCCCGCTGGACCTGGGCACCGGCTACCGGATCGACGGGCTGACGGTGGCCGGAGAGCAGAACGTCGCGCTCGAGAACAAGTCGCGCGTCGAGATCTGGAGCGGGACGGCGGGTCTCGAGGCCGGCGCGGCCTCTCCGGGCGGCGTCGTCGACTACGTGACGGCGCGGCCGGCCGACGTGCGCGCGCTGACGCTGGCGACCGACGCGCGCGGGGGGCGCTACGCGGCGTTCGACGCCGGCGTCCTTCTCGGCGCGGACCGACGCTCGGGCGTGCGCGTGAACGCCGCGCTCGAGGACCTGCGCCCGCCGGTCGAGCACGCGGAGGGGCGGCGGCGGTTCGCGAGCCTCGCCGCCGACTGGGGCTTCTCGGACGCCGGGAGCCTGCGCTTCGACGTCGAGTCCCAGCGCCGCGTCCAGAACTCGGTCCCGGGCTACCAGCTCCTGGGCGGGACGCGGGTCCCGCCCCTGCCGGACCCGACGAGGCTCCTCGGCTGGCAGTCGTGGACGAAGCCGGTCGCGGTCGACGCGCTCAACGCGAGCCTGCGGCTCGAGGACGAGCTCGCGCCGGGCCTGCGCCTGCGCGCGGCGGCCGGGCGCAGCTTCCTGAAGATCGACGACAACATCGCCTTCCCGTACGGCTGCGGCTCGCTGTCCACCTTCTGCTCGAACGGGGACTACTCGATCTGGGACTTTCGCAGCGCGGGCGAGCGGCGCCGCGCCGACGACTTCGTCCTGAGCCTCTCCGGGGACGGGAAGGCCGGCCGCGCGTCCGGACGCTGGGCCGTCGGAGCCGAGTCCTTCGCGCGCGACGTCGACATGAGCTCGTGGATCTACGACGAGGTCGGGACCGGGAACATCTTCGCTCCGGACGCGGCGGTCTCGGCCTCGACGTCGTCCGCGCCGGCGGCGCGGCGGGTGCTCGACCACGCCCAGCGGTCGCTGTTCGCGCGGGGGGCGCTGGCGCTCGGACGCTGGGAACTGCAGGGCGGCGGGCGCTTGACGCTGGTCCGCGAGACGACCTGGGACGCCGCCACCGGGGCCGAGCTGGCCGGGCGATCCGACGCGCGGATCCTGCCGGCCGCGGCCGTCCTCTATCGGCCGGGCTCCGCGTCGACGCTGTACGCGTCCTACTCCGAGGGGCTCGAGCTGGGCGGCGTGGCCCCGTCCTGGACCAGCAACGCGCAGGCGGCGATGCCGGCGCGCGCGACGCGCCAGGAGGAGCTCGGGGCCAAGCGCGAGGCGGGAGGACTGCTGCTGACCGGGGCCGTCTTCCGCGCCGAGGCTCCTTACGAGTACGTCGACGCGGCCAACGACTATGTCCAGCGCGGACGCGAGATCCATTCCGGCGTCGAGCTGTCCGCCGCCGGACGCGCGGCGCCGGGCCTGTCCCTGACGGCGAGCGCGGCTTGGCTGCGCGCGGTCCAGTCCGGGACCGGCGATCCGGCCTACGACGGCCGCGACGTGCCGAACGTCCCCCGACTTCAGGGCGCGCTGTTCGCCGACCAGGAGCTGTTCTTCCTTCCCGGCGCCGGGGTCTTCGCCGGCTGGCGCGCGTCGTCTCCGAAGCCGGTCCTGCCCGACGGGAGCGTCGCGATCGCCGGCTGGCAGGTCTTCGACGCCGGCGCGCGCTGGGTCTTCTCCGCCGGGGCCGCGCGCGTCTCTCTGCGGCTGTCCGTCGACAACGTCTTCGACGTCCGCTATTGGCGCGACGCCGCCCAGCAGTATCTGTTCACGGGGCTCCCTCGCACCGCGCGCCTGACGGCGACGGCCGACTTTTGAGCGTCAAGCCCAGCGGTAGAGATCGGCCGCGTTGCGGCTCGTGCGCGCGGCGGCCTCCTCGACGGGCAGGCCCCAGACCTCGGCGAGCTTGGCGGCGATCTCGGCGATCGCGCGCGGTTCGTTGCGCTTGCCGCGCGCGCTCTGCGGGGGGAGGTACGGGCAGTCGGTCTCGAGGACGGTTGCGCCGGGGCCGGCGCGGCGGAAGGCCTCGCGCAGCGCGTCGTTCTTCTTGTAGGTGACCGGCCCGTCGGCGCCGAGGGCGAAGCCGAGCTCCGCGCAGGCGACGGCCTCGTCGGGGGTTCCCGAGAAGCAGTGGACGACGCCCCGGTAGCGGCGCCCCGCGGGCGGGCCCGGGAAGCGCGCGCGCAGGATCGGCAGGAGATCGGCGTAGGCGTCGCGGCAGTGGACGACGACCGGGACGTCCCAGCCGGCGGCGGCGTCCAGCAGAGCCTCGAAGGCGCGGCGCTGCACGTCGCGCGGGACCGCGGCCTTCGCGTAGTCGAGGCCGATCTCGCCGATCGCGGCGGCCTCTGGCGCGGCGTCGAGCGCGGCGCGCAGGCGGCCGACGAAGCCGTCGTCGAATCGGTCGGCGTAGTAAGGATGCAGGCCGAGCGCGCAGAGCGCGCGGCCCGGGTGGGCGCGGGCCAACGCGACGGCGCGGCTCCACTCGTCGGGGTTGTCGGCGATCTCGACGAAGCGGGTCACGCCGGCCTCGGCCGCGCGCGCGATCGCGTCCTCGCGGTCGGCGTCGAAGGCCGGGTCGCCGAGGTGGGCGTGCGTGTCGACGAGAGCGGGGGCGCTCACTTCTCCTGAGCCTCCAGCCGGCGCACGAAGTCCAGGACCCGCCGGTCCTTCTCCCGCGAGGCGAAATCCGCGGCCGCGCGGCGGCCGTCCGGCGTCTTCAGGTAGTAATGGTCGAGGACCATCACTTTCGCGAAAGCGCGCACGCCGGGGTTCGGGTCTTTCAGCAGGGCCCGGCGCACGGCCGGGAGGGCGTTCATGCCGTCGAGGTCCGCGAACAGGTTCAGCGCGCGGATGCGCACGAGCGGGCTGGGGCTGTTCAGCCATTCGTCGCGGTGCGCGCGCACGTCGGCAGGGTCGGCCTGCGCGATCTCGTAGAGCGCGTAGTCGGCGCTGCGCCGCACGAGGTGCGTGTCGTCGTCGAGCAGGCGCGCGAGCTCGGGGATCCAGCGCGGGTCCTTCAGGTCGGCGGCGCGCAAGGCGGCCTGCGCGCGCAGCGACGCGTCGTCGAGCGAGAAGCGCGAGCCGAGGTCGGCGGCGGTCACGCCGCTCAAAAGGTCCTGGCGGCGGGCGTCGAGCGCCTCGCGGATGCGCGTCTCGACGCTCTCGTCGCCGTCGGAGGCGTCGGGATCGGCCCGGTAGACGGCCAAATAATAGGGCAGGGCGGCCTCGACGTCGCCGCGCCTCTTGTCGTAGAGCTGGGCGAGCTCCGACGCGCTGTCGACGTCGTTCGGGTCGCCGTCCCAGGCCTGCGTCAGCCAGCGCAGGGCGTTGGCGAAGTCCTTCTTCTTCAGGGCCGCATCCGCCATGATCCGCGCGGCGCCCGCGTCGTTCGGATCCTTCGACAGGGCGACCTGCGCCATGGCGAGGGCCTGGTCCGCCTGGCCGCGCGCGAAGTACGCGCGGCCGAGGGCGGCGAGGACCTCGGGATTCTTCGGCGCGCCGGCGCGCAGGTCCTGGAGGGCGTTGAGCGCGGCGTCGTCGCCAGCGGCGCCGTCCCCGCCGCCGGCCAGGCGCGCGAGGTGCGCGAGGGCCTCGCGCCCCTCGGGCGCGTCCGGGTAGTCGCGCGCGGCTTCGGCCAGGATCGGCGCGATGCGCGAGGGGTCGTCGAGGCCCTGCAGCTTCGCGAGGACGGCGGCGGCCGGCCCGCCGGCGCCGAGGACGACGTCGTCGTGCGCCCGGTGGAATTCGGCGTCCGAGAACAGCTCGCGCGCGAAGGAGGAGACGTAGAACGCGTCGATCCGGCGTCCGTCCTTCCACAGCGCCTCGGACAGGCGCAGATGGGCGCGGCAGTCGAGGAGATCGCCGCGGAAGTCCGTGCGCGCGTCCGCGAGCGCGGCGTCGTCCGCGTCCCGCCGCGCGCGCTCCTCGGCGGAGACGGGGGCGGCCGGGCCCGGCTCCGCGAACCAGTGCATGAGCAGGGCCGCGTAGGCGGCGAAGGCGGCCGCGATCATCAGCAGGGACGCGGCGATCAGGACGTTGGTCCGGCGGGACTCGTTCATCCGAGCGGATTATAGAAAAGGCCGCCCCCCGGCGGGGCCGGGGGGCGGCGGCGGAGCGGCGCGGACGGCTACTTCGAGAAGTACTTCCAGCGCCGGTCCTGATCGCCGGGCGAGCGGGAGAGGAGATGCTCCTCGACCTGGAGCCAGGTCTCGTCGCCCTCCGGCGGCGCGGTCATGCGCTGCCAGGCGCTCTCGGCCTCTTCGTAGCGGCGGGAGATCTGTTCGAGACGGACGACGTCTTCGGCGCTGAGGTCGGGCGAGGACGTCTTGAGGGTGCGGTTCGACGGGCGCGACTTGCGGGGCGACTTTGCGGCCGAGCGCGGCGATTTTCTCATGCGGGAGGCCTCCTGGACCCCGCGGCGCCTCGGCGCGGCCGGGGGGTACGCACATTAGTGTAAGAGGACTTCCGCGTTTGCGCAAGGGGGGGTCAGTTCTCGGAGTGCGCGTCCCGCAGGCTCTGCACGATGCCCCGCCAGACGTCGTCTTCCTGTCCGCCGTAGAAGAAATAGAGGTCGCGCTGGCCGAGCACATAGGCTTCGACGCGCGGGAACGGGGCCAGGATGTTGAGCTGAACGCCGGGGAGGGTCGCGATATGGATCATCTTCATCGCGTACTTCTCGCCGCGCGCCGTCGCGCGCTGCTCGACGGTCTGGGCCATCTCGGAGAGGCCGGTCGGGTTCGACGGGAACGGGCTTCGTTCGACTTCGACGCGCACGATCTCGAGGGGGCCGAAGAGTCCGGGATCGAGGAAGTTCGTCGGGTCGGTCCCGCGCGGACAGAAGTGGACGACCTCGACGGTCTTCGCGTCGTCCTTGTACGCGGCGACGGCGACGTAGTTCTGGGGCAGGCGCACGACCCAGCCGCGCGGGCTGACGTAGCTGGAGACGCCGGTCGGAGCGGGGGCGGCCTTCTTCGGCGCGGAGGCGGGCTCGTTCTGGGACAGCGCGTAGAGGAGGACGCCGCCGATCAGGGCCGCGCCCAGTCCCGCCAGGAGCTTCGCCTTCTTGTTCGAGGCCGCCGGGGCCTTGGCCGCGGCCGTCTTCTTCTTTTCCGCGGCCGTCGGGACGCGCTGGGCCTCCTCCAGGCAGGCCTCGAAGTCGATGTCCGAGACGCCTTCCTCGTAGAGCTGGCGGCGCAAGGCGTCGATGGGGAACTTCGGCAGGTTCTCGCGCAGGTACTCGACGACGTCGGGGCGGATCACGGGCGGCCGCCCCCCTCGTCGGCCACGCGTAGGAGGTAGCGGCCGTACTCGTTCTTGCGCATCGGCTCGGCCAGCGCGCGCAGGCGCTCGGCGCCGATGTAGCCGAGGCGGAAGGCGATCTCCTCGAGGCAGGCGACCTTCAGCGCCTGGCGCTCCTCGATGACCTGGATGAAGGTCGAGGCCTGCAGGAGCGCCTCGTGCGTGCCGGTGTCGAGCCAAGCGGTGCCTCGTCCGAGCTTCTCGACGTGCAGACGCTTCTTCTTCAGGTAGGCCTTGTTGACGTCCGTGATCTCGAGCTCGCCCCGCGCCGAGGGCTTGAGCGCCGCCGCGATGTCGAGCACCGAGTTGTCGTAGAAGTACAGCCCGGTCACCGCGTAGTCCGAGCGCGGCTCCTTCGGCTTTTCCTCCAGGCGCGTCGCCCGACCGCGCGCGTCGAACTCGACGACGCCGTAGCGCTGGGGGTCGCGCACCTGGTAGGCGAAGACCGTCGCGCCGGACTTCCGCCCCGCGGCCGCCCGCAGGACCTCGGGCAGGCCGTGGCCGTAGAAGATGTTGTCGCCGAGCACCAGCGCGACGCGGTCCTTCTCGACGAAGTCGCGCCCGATCAGGAAGGCCTGGGCCAGTCCCTCGGGCTTCGGCTGGACCGCGTAGACGAGCCGCATCCCGAGCTCCGCGCCGTCGCCGAGTAGGCGCCGGAACTGCGCCTGGTCCTCGGGGGTCGTGATGATCAGGACGTCGCGGATCCCGGCCAGCATCAGCGTCGACAGCGGATAGTAGATCATCGGCTTGTCGTGCACCGGGACCAGCTGCTTGCTGATCGCGCGCGTCACGGGGTAGAGCCGCGTTCCGGACCCGCCGGCGAGGATGATGCCCTTGATCGTGTCGGCCATGGAGTCTCCCAAAGCGCTGCCCCCGCCTGGACTCGAACCAGGGACCAACCCGTTATGAGCAGGCTGCTCTGACCAACTGAGCTACGGGGGCGTCCTCGTATTTTACAGTCTTTCGAGGCCGTCCGGGCCGGCGCGAGGCTAGAAGTTGGCGATCAGGGCGACGGAGGTGAGGGTGTCGTCCTTGACGGCGCCGGGCGGGGGCTGGCCGACGTGCTTCCAGTCGAACGAGGTCTTCAAGGAAAAGATCGAGGTCAGCGTCGTCGTCAGCGCGGTCTCGGTGCGCAGGAGGTTGTCGCGGGAGTCCTTCAGGCTCTGCTGGAAGTCGGCGTCCTGGCTGAAGCGCGCGGTCGCGCTGAAGTCGTGGACGAACTTGGTGTAGGCGCGCGCCGACGCGTAGGTCCGCTGGAGCTCGCCGATGCGGTCCTCGATCACGTAGCCGGGGCCGAGCTCGCCGACCCACTCGTTCTTCGGGGTCTTCCAGAGCTCGCGGCCCGCGCCGACGGAGAAGGCGTGGCGGGCGGCGAGCTTCTCGAAGCGGTTCTTGTCCCAACGGTAGTTCTCGAACACGTAGTCGCGCTCGTCCCACTTGCGCTGGAGCTTCTCCTGCGCGTAGTACTGCTCGGCGGTGACCTGACCGAGGCTGCGCGAGCCGAGCGCCCCGGCTTCGAGCCCGACGGAGGTCAGTGCGTCGAACGCATAGGAGAAATCGTCCTTGGCCGAGGTCGTCGTCGCCTTGCTGTTCCCGTTGGCGTTGACGAAGGAGGCCTGCGCGGAGTCCTTCCACTTCTTGGTCGGGGCGGCGGCCGGAGCGCCCGCCGCGAGGGCGGGCGCGGCCGAGAGAAGGGCGGCGGCGGCGAGCGCGGGGAATTTCATCGCGGGGGGACTCTAGCATAATCGCCTCCCGAGCCTCGGGGCTGAAGCGTTGCGTCTTCAACTGACGATTCTTACAGGGGCCGTCCGCTCCGGAGAAGGCGAGGGGGAAGACGCCATGCTGGTCCATGACTACATGACGAGGGACGTGGAGTGCATCACGCCGGAGGCGACCTTGAAGGCGGCCGCGGAGCGGATGCGCGTCTGCAACGTCGGGCTCCTGCCGGTCTGCGACAAGGGGCGGCTCGTCGGCCTGCTGACCGACCGCGACATCGCGGTGCGCGCGGTCAACCGCGGCATGGACGCGCTGAAGACCCGAGTGAAGGACGTGATGAGCCGAAACACCGCGGTCTGCCGCGACGACCAGGAGCTCGTCTCGGCCGCCAAGACGATGGAGAACCAGCGCGTGCGGCGCCTGCCGGTCCTCGACGACGGCGACCGGCTGGTCGGCGTCCTCTCGATGACGGACTTCACGAAGGGGGACGAGGGGCGGGCGATCCTGCCCAGGATGGTCGAGGCCGTCGCGGCCCAGCACGTCTGAAAGGCCGATTCCCGGAAGGCGTTCCGCCGCCGGGCTCCCCCCGGCGGCGGCGCTATGGTATGATGGGGCCGTCGCCGCACGACGGAGAACGATCATGCCCACCGCCGCCAAGACGCCCGCGCGATTCCAGCTCAGGCCCCGCGACACCGCCTATCTGCGCCCCGAGCCGGCCGACGTCGACGGGCTCGAGATCCTCGAGGCGATGGACGCCGCCTACCGCGCGCTCTGCGCGATCCTGTACAACTTCGTCCCGGGCTCCGGGCATCCGGGCGGGAGCATCTCGTCGGGACGGATCGTCTTCTCGCTTCTTTACAAGAACCTGCGCTACGACTTCTCGCGGCCCGACTCGATCGACAACGATCTCCTCGTCTACGCGGCCGGCCACAAGGCGACCGGACTCTACGGGATGTACGCGCTGCGCGACGAGTGGGTCCGCATCGCGCGCCCGGAGCTGCTGCCGGCCGAGCGCCGGCGTCTGCGCCTCGAGGATCTGCTCGGCTTCCGGCGCAACCCGACCCAGGCGACGCCGCTCTTCCGCGAGTTCAAGGCCGCCGCTCTCGACGGCCACCCGACCCCGATGACGCCGTTCGTTCCGGTCGCGACCGGCGCCTCCGGCGTCGGCGACACGTCGGCCGTCGGACTGGCGCTCGCCGCGATGGACGTGTTCGGCCCCGCGGGGCCGCGCGTGCACATCCTCGAGGGCGAGGGCGGGATGACCGCGGGGCGCGTGCACGAGGCGATCGCGACGGCGGCCAGCGCGGGGCTGTCGAACGCGATCATGCACGTGGATTGGAACCAGGCCTCGATCGACTCGGACCGCGTGACGGCCGAGGACTCCGAGCCCGGAGACTACGTGCAGTGGGATCCGCGCGAGCTGATGTACGTGCACGGCTGGAACCTCGTCGAGGCCGGAGACGGCAGCGACTACCGCCGCGTGCAGGCCGCGCAGGCCGCCGCCCTCGCGCTCGACAACGGCGCGCCGACCGCGGTCGTCTACCGCACGACGAAGGGCTGGCGCTACGGGATCGAGGGCAAGGCCTCGCACGGCGCGGGCCACGCGTTCTGCTCGGCGGAGTTCTACAAGACGCTCGAGCCCTTCGAGAAGGCCTTCGGCGCGCGCCTGCCGCGCTACGGAGGCGACAAGTCGCCGAAGGCCGTCGAGGCCGCGTACTGGGAGCTGTTGAGCGCGATGCGCGAGGCCTTCGAGACGAAGCGCCCGGACGTCGCGCGCTTCGCGGCCGACCGCGTCGCGGAGCTCTCGCGCGCGACGCCGAAGGGGCGGCCGCCGCGCGCGGGCGCTCCGGACCTGTCCGCGCTGGAGCGCGCCGGCCTCAAGCCCGAGGAGACGCCCGCCGAGCTCAAGCTCGAGCCGGGCAAGCCCGCGACCCTGCGCGGAGCGCTCGGCGCGGCGCTCGGCCACCTGAACCGTCTGACGAACGGCGCGGTCCTCGCCTGCGCGGCGGACCTCTCCGAGTCCACGAGCGTCGCCCCGGTCAACAAAGGCTTCCCGAAGGGCTGGTACCACGCGCGCCGCAACCCCGGCTCGCGCCTCGTCGCCGTCGGCGGCATCTGCGAGGACGCGATGGGCGGCGTGATGTCCGGGGTGTCGAGCCTCGGCCGCCACATCGGCGTGTCGAGCTCCTACTCGGCCTTCATCGCCGCGCTCGAGCACGTGCCGGCGCGCCTGCACTGCATCGGCCAGCAGATGCGCCACGAAGCGACCGGCGAGCCGCGCCGCGCCTGGATCATGGTCAACGCGCACGCCGGCCCGATGACCGGCGAGGACGGCCCGACGCACGCCTGTCCCCAGCCGCTCCAGCTCCTGCAGGACAACTTCGCGCGGGGCGCGTCGGTCACGCTGACGCCCTGGGACCCGCAGGAGGTCTGGCCGCTGCTGGCCGCCGCGCTGAACGCGCGGCCCGCCCTGATCGCCCCGTTCGTCACGCGCCCGGCCCTGCCCGTTCCCGACCGGACCGCGCTGGGACTGCCGCCCGCGCACGCCGCGGCCAAGGGGATCTACGCGCTCCGGCGCGGCGGGGACCGGGCCGTCGTCCTGCAGGGCCACGGGGTGGCGACCTTCTTCGTGCGCGACGTCCTTCCCGTCCTCGACAAGCGCGGGATCCGCCTCAACGTCTTCTACGCGACGAGCGCCGAGCTCTTCGACGCCCTGCCCGCCGCCGAGAAGAAGGAGCTGTTCCCGCCGGCGCTGGCCTTCCGCTCGATCGGCATCACCGACTTCACCCTGCCGACCCTGTGGCGCTGGGTGCGCTCCGACGAGGGGCTGGCCGCCAGCCTCCACCCGCTCAAGAAGCAGGGCTATCTCGGCAGCGGCTCCTGGGACAAGGTGCTCGAGCAGGCCGGCCTGGACGGGGCCGGCCAGCTCGCCGCAGTCGCAGCCTGGGCCGCCGAGGCCTAGGCCCCGCCCGGACCCCCCGGGGCACGAGCGTTGCACAGATTACAAGCGCTATGGTACCCGACAAGGCGTCGTCGAAGGGCGAGCACCGCTGCGTCGAATGCCGCTGGTGCGAGCGCGTCGAATCCGCGGGGTCCGCGATGTTCCGCTGCGCGGACACCGGCGAGAAGTTCAGCGAATTCGTCGCCCTCCACCATCCGGTCTGCCGGGCTTTCGAGCTCCCGCCGGCCGTTCCCTACTGGGGGCCGTGACGCGCGGGCCTGTCAGGCCTCGCGCGGCACGAACAGGCTCAGGAAGAAGCAGGCGGCGGCGGTCAGGATGATCAGCGGTCCCGTTTCCCGGCCCAGCCGGGAGGCGAGCACCGTCCCGGCCAGGGTGGAGAACACCGCGATCGCGACGGACGCCGCGAGCATCCCGCGCAGGCTCGAGGCCAGGCGCTTGGCCGCCACGGCCGGGATGATCACGAGCGAGCCCATCAGGAGCGCCCCCAGGTAGCGCAGGCCGAGCGCGACCGTCAGCGCGAAGGCCATCAGATACAAAAGGTCCAGGCGAGGCGCGTCGATCCCCGCCGTGCGCGCGATGTCGGGCGAGACCAGGGCCACGACCAGGCGGTCCTTCGCGCGCAGGATGAAGACGACGACCGCGGCCGCGGCGAGCAGGCCGATCACGATCTCGGTCCGCGACAGCGCTCCGGGCCGGCCGAGAAGGGCCTCGATGAGCTCCTCGCCCGAGGCCAGCAGGCTGCCGAGCGCGAGAGAGGCCGAGAAGACGACGCCGATCACCGCCTCGGTCGAGAAGCGCGTGCGCCGCTCGAGCGACCAGACGAGCAGGGTTCCCAGGAACAGCGCCGCGGCGGCGCCGAAGGCCGGGTGGATCCGGAGCAGGAGGGCGATCCCGATCCCCGGCAGGGCGACGTGGGAGAGCGCGTCGGCGGCCAGCGTCATGCGGCGCATGACCGCGAAGCACCCGACCAGGCCCGCCGCGCAGGCCATCGCCGCGGCCAGCGTCAGAGACGCGGGGTCAACCGTGGCCATGGACGTGGAAGCCCGCCGGGGAGCCGTAGAGGCGCTCGAGAAGCTGGGGGGTGAGGATCTCCTTCGGGGCGCCGACGCAGACGTGATCCTCGCCGAGGCAGAGGACCTGCGCCGCGTCGCGGTAGACGACGCTGAGGTCGTGCGAGATCGTCAGCACCGTCAGCCCGCGCTCGGCCTGCAGGCGCCGCACCAGCGAGTGGAGGCGCTCCTGGCCGGGCTCGTCGACGCCGGCGGTCGGCTCGTCGAGGATCAGCGCGTTGGGTCCGCCGATCAGCGCGAAGGCGAGGAGCAGGCGCTGGAACTGGCCGCCGGACAGCGCGCCGATCGGCCGCGCGGCGGCGGCCGCGGAGAGGCCGACGGCGGACAGCGCGCGATCCGCCTCTTCGCGCGGAGCCTTCGCGACCGAGGCCTTCGCGTGCAGGAAGTCGAGTCCGGTCAGCGGCAGGCCGCGCTCGATGTCGAGCTTCTGCGGGACGTAGCCGAGGCGCGCTCCCGGCGCCCAGCGGATCGTCCCCTCGTAGGGCAGGGCGCCAATCAGCGCGCGGAAGAGGACCGTCTTGCCGGAGCCGTTGGGGCCGATGACGGCCAGCGACCCGCCGGCGGCGACGTCGAAGTCGAGCCCGCGCAGGACTTCGCGCGCGCCGAACCGGACCCTGAGCCCGCGGACTTCGAGGAAGGCAGCCATGGCCGTGGGACAGACGTTAGCAAAATGCCCCGGACCCCCGAAACGAGAAAGCCCCCGGCCCGTCGGGCCGGGGGCTTCGGCGCCGTCCGGGTTCAGCGCGCGTCGTCGGTGTCGTCGACGAGGATCGCGTGGAAGCCCATCAGCATGCCGTCGCGAACGTTCAGCGAGTAGGCGAGGTCGCCGACGACGGGGTCGCCCGCCGGGACGGTCCCGATGACGGAGATCGAGACGCCCTCGACCTCGACGATCGCCTGGCAGGACATCGCGCCGGCCGCGGCCTCCGGGCAGGCGCGCACGCCGAAGCGCGCGGCGCTGGCGCGCACCTCATAGGCGGCGTCGGCGGGGTAGACGTGGTTCAGGCAGGTCTGCAGGACCAGGGCGGCCTGCTTGACGTTCCACGGGCGGATCGGCTGCTGCGCCAGGAAGCCGCAGCTTCCCAGGACGTCGCGGCGGACCGGGATGACGATCTTCGGGAAGCTCGCGGCCAGGGCGCGCGAGTCGCGCAGGGTCCGGGCGAGCGGGGCGGCGTCCACGCCGGCCGCGGCGCCGAGCTGGCTCAGCGCGGTCTGAGCGCCGGCGAACGACGGAGCCAGCGCGAGGATGGAGCCGAGGATGAGGGTCATGGGGGAGAGGGTCTTGTTCGTGTTCATGGCTAAATTTTAAGCGATCGTCGCGAATCCGTCATTGACCGTCCTCAAGTCCCAGACTTGACGTGGGCCTTTAGGCCCGCTACCCTTGGGAGGCCATGCCCGTCCTCGACAAAGCCGCCGGAACGCCTTGGGCTTCGCGCTCTCACGGAACCGGATCGACGACGGCTGTGCGAGGAGGATGAGGCTCCTGCGGCGCGTCCGCGTCGAGAAGCCCTAGATGCATCCGATCCTGCTGCGCTGGCACGGGCGCGTTTTCGAAACCTACGACCTGCTCGTCGGCCTGGGCTACGTCGTCGGCGTCCTGTGGCTGAGGACCCAGCTCAAGCACCACAAAGCGAAGCCCGCCGAGCTGTGGGGGATGGTCGCGACGGTGCTGGCCGGCGCGCTCCTCGGCGGCAAGATCGGCTTCTTCGCCGTCGAGTGGAAGTTCTTCGTCGCCGATCCGCTCGCGATGCTCCGCGACTGGAACACGGGCTGGGTGTACTGGGGGGGGGTCCTGCTCGCGATCCCGGCGGGCCTGCTCTACCAGTGGTGGCACAACCGCCGCTACCGCCCGCGCGCGTACCTGCCGGTCGCCGACTACTGCGTGGCGGCGCTCGCGATCGGCCACATCCTCGGGCGCTTCGGCTGCTATGCCGAGGGCTGCTGCTACGGCCGCCCGACGACGATGCCCTGGGGCGTCGTCTTCACGAACGCCGCCTGCAGCGTGAGGACCTCGCTGCGCGGCATCCCGCTGCACCCGACCGAGCTCTACGAGGCTTTCGGCGAAGCGCTCGCGGCCGTCGTCCTGATCCGCTGGATCCTGCCCGGGATCCGCGCCGGGCGCTGGCGCTACGGCACCGCCTTCTTCGGCTACCTCCTGTACTACTCGGTCGAGCGCTTCACGATCGAGTGCTTCCGCGGCGACGACCGCGGCGTGTTCATCTCCCCGGTCCTGTCCCCGTCGCAGTGGATGTCGCTGTTCGCCTTCGTCGTCGTCGCGATCGTCCTGTGGCGGCGCGGCATCGTCGAGCGCGACCCCCGGCGCTCGCTGTTCACGGACGGAAAGCCTTAGCGAGGCTCCGCGCGTCCGGCGCGGCGCCGAGGAAGGCGGCCATCGCCGCGGCGGGCCCGCGGCCGCCGGCGTTCTCCAGGAGCTCGGTCCGGAAGCGGCGTCCCGCGTCGGGGTCGAGCGGTCCGCTCGCGGTCAGCGCGGCGAAGAGCCGGCGCGCGCAGGCGCGCGACCAGAGGCGGTCGTAGTAGCGGGCGGCCCCGCCGCCCGTCAGCTGGGGGAAGCTCGCTTCGGGATCGGCCCCGTCCGGGAGGCGGATCAGCGCGGTCCGGCGCATCCGGCGCGCGAAATCGCGCGCGGGACGCGAGGGCGGGGACGGGGCGCGGTAGTCCTGGTCGATCTGCGCGAAGGCCGTCTGGCGCAGGCCCGCGAGCGCCGCGTCGGCGCCGCGGGCGGCGAGGAGGCCTTGGATCAGCTCCGGGGACGGCTTCTTGGCGGGGTCGAGATACCAGCCGGCGAGCGCGTCGAGGACGCCGGGGTCCCAGGCGAGCTCCGCGAAGGCGTCCGGCACGGCCTCGACGAAGTCGCGCGGGACGTTCGAGCCGGAGAAGCGGCCGTACTTCGCCCGGGACAGCGTCTGCTGGAGGGCACGTCCGAGCTCGCGCAGGAGGGCGGCGAGGTCGGCGCGGGTCAGGAGCGTCGGGCGCCCGTCGGCCGCCGGAGGCAGGCTCGCCAGCACGGCCGAGACCGGGACCTGCCGGCTCCCGTCCGCCCGCTCCCGCGCCGTCGTCAGCGCGTAGGCGGCCGCACGCGGATCCTTGCCGGGGCGGCGCTCCAGGTCGAGATAGACGTAGCCGAGAGCGGAGCCGCCGGAGGCGTCGTCGATCTCGTAGAGCGACGTTCCCGGGCTCCAGACGTCGGCGTCGGGGACTTCGCGGAAGACCAGCCCCAGCAGGGAGCCGAGCTTGTCGAGCGCGCGCCGGACGGTCGGCCCCACCGGGAAATACTCGCTGAAGCCCTCCTCGTCCGTCGGGAATTCCGTCCTCTTGAGAAGCGCGTCGTAGTAGGACCAGTCCCAGGAATAGAGCGCGCGTCCCGCGGCCCGACCCTCGCGCGCGGACTTGAGAGCGAGCAGGGCCTTGAGCTCGCGGCGGGCGTCGGGCCGCAGGCGGCGCGCGAGGGCCGCGAGGAACGTCCGCACGGCGGCCGGGTCCCCGGCCATCGCGGTCTCCAGGGCGTAGGCGGCGTACGAGCGATAGCCGAGGATCTCCGCCTCCTCGCGGCGGCGGGAGAGCGTCTCGGCGAGGATCGCGACGTTCAGCGAGGCGGCGCGGCCGTCGCGGCGCTCCTCGACGAGGCGGCGCGCCTGCGGATCGGACGCGCGCGCCATGAAGCGCTCGTAGCCGGCGCCGTCCGTCGGGACCTTGTAGAGGTCGCCGACCTTCTCGAGCGCGGCGACCTCGGAGCCGGAGAGCCCGGCCAGGCGCTCGCGCGGGAGGAGCGCGTCGCCGGCGCCGAGGAGATTTTCGGCGTAGGAGGCGTCGAGCTCGGCCAGGCGCGCGCGCACCCGCGCCAGCTTCGCGCGCGCGGCGTCCGGGAGGAAGGCGCCCTCGCGCTTGAAGTCCCGGAGCTCGGCCGCGAGCAGGCGCGCCTTCTCTCCGGACTTCCCGGACGCGGGACCGGCGCGGGTCGCGTAGGCCTCGACGGCGCGCGCGAGGTCGGCGCGCGCGTAGACGCCGGCGTCCCAGGCGCCGACCAGGTCCGCGCAGCGGCCCGAGGCGGCCCGGACCGACGAAGAGACCGCGACGCGCGCGAGGAAGACGTCGGACGCCGTCTCGTCGGCGAGGCCGAAGACGGCGCGGTCGAGCGCGGCGGGGGTGTCGTCGAAGGTGCGCGCCGAGTCCGGCAGGGCGGCGATCTCCTCGAGGCGCGAGTCCGCGCGCCGGATCGCGCCGCGGCAGTCCGCGAGCAGGCTCTCGGGCGACGGATGGAAGTCGAGGCCGTCGTGCGGCTTGAAGCCGGCCGCGCCCGCGGGCGCGGCGAGGAGCAGCAGGGCGAGAGCGGCGGTCCTCATCGGCCGCCGCCCGGCTTTAATTGTCGTCTTGGACGACGAGCTCGCCCGACGCGGTCCGCGTCAGCCAGACGCCGACTCCGCCGAGGTCGACGCGGGCCGGGCGCCCCGGCTTGAGCGAGTCCGCGTCCAGGGGCCAGGCCTTCGACGAGAGGCCGTTCATGTGGACGAACAGGAAGCTGCGCGTCGGGGCGAAGGCGCCCCCTCCGGGCTTCACGTCCTGGCCGTAGAAGATCCAGTACTCGTCGCCGCCGATCACGGCGATCTGCGCGCGCGCGCGCGCCGCGTCCAGGACGGAGCCGGTCCTGAGGCTCCAGCTCGGTCCGGAGGTCCCCTCGGCCGGGGCGATGTCGAGGGTGCTGCCGCGGATCGGGTTGAAGATGTTGATCGAGACGCGGAAATTGTAGACGGTCGACGCGTCGATCCGGACGTCGACGCCCGCGCCGCGCAGGCGGTTCAGGTCGCCGAGCGGGGCCAGGACCGTTCCGGACTTGTCCGTGAAGGTCAGGTAGAAGCTCTTGAAGCCGGCGTCGGTCGCGACGCCGACGTCGCGGGCCCGGGCCCCGAGCTTGTCGTTCATCACGTAGAGGTTGCGGTCGAACTCGTCGGAGAGCTTGAAGCGCAGGAGCTCGGCGCCCGGCGCCGAGGCCGTCCTGAAGGGCTGGGGGACGAGCGGCGGCTGGAGGACCGGTTCGCGGGATGAGGCGGCGAGGATGCGGCGAGTCAGCGCGGGCCGGACGTCGGCGCTCAGGCGCGCGAAGCCGGCTCCGGCCGCGACGCTCTGGGACTCGAGGGGGACGGCGAAGGCGGCGGCGGGAACGGCGAGGACGGCGAGCGTCAGAAGCGTTCGCATGACTCCTCCTGGAGCGTTCCCGGGAAACGCGCCGCTTTCCATTATACGGGCGCCCGTCGGAGGGAGTCAAGCGAAAAAGGCCCTTAGGCCTAGGGCGAAGGGGGGCCCTTCGGCGCCGGGACCGCCGCGGTGCTCAGGCGCACCGGCGAGCCCCCGGGACCCTGCGACAGGTCGCGCGGGACGTCTCCGGGACGGACGGAGACGGTCCTCTCGCGCTCCGCGCGGGTCATCTCGTAGCGCTGGGCCTGGAACTGCCGCGCATAGGCGCGCGTGCGGGCGAGACCCTCGTCGTAGCTGACCGGCGGCCGCTCGCCCTGGTCGGCGACGTTCTCCTCGGTCGGCAGGGAGATCTGGCGGATGCCCAGCTGCTTGACCTGCTGGCGCAGGTTCTCGGCCTGCATCTCGTTGGTGTAGCCGGTCGCCGCCTTGTCGAGGGGCGTGATCACGAGCGACGACGAGGGCGCCGGCGGAGTCAGGTCCACGCCGGCGGCGGGCGGCGGCTCGGGCGCGGGCGCGCGCCGGCAG
>JAGWRY010000400.1 GCA_028869495.1 Elusimicrobiota bacterium
GGCCGTCTCGCCGCCGGCGCGCGCGCGGCCCCTCGCGAAGTGCCAGACCGCCTGCGCGTTGCGATCCTGCGGCGCCAGCGCCAGCGCCTTGCGCGCGTCCTCGGCCGCCGCCGGATAATCGCCGCTCCAAAGCTCCCCGATCGCCCGCGTCCTCAGCGCCGCCTCGAGCTCCTTCTCGTCGTCCTGCGCCTGCGCGAGCGCGACCGCCTTCTGCGCGTATTCGAGGCCTTTCTTGTAGTCGCCGGCCTGCAGCGCGAGCGCGCCGGCGGCCTGCTGGATCTTCGCGACTTGCGGGCTGGACTGCGCGATCGCGTCGCTTTTGTCGAGGACGGCGGCGATCTGCTTCTTGAGCGAGGCGGCTTCCTCTCGCTTCTTGGGATCGGTCATCGCCGCGGGCGAGGCCGTGATCGCGCCCAACTGCTTCGTCTTCGTCGCGACCGTCTTCATGGCTGAGCCGAACCATGCGTAATTGGCGCTGAGATTCGGAGAAGGATCTTTTGGCGCAGGCATCGGTCCGGCGTTTGCGTAGATCGGCGCGAGCGGGATCAGAAAAAGAAAAAAGCCAACTGGAGAAATCCAGTGGATGCGGCGGAGTATGACGCGTCGACGCGGAGTGTTACAATGATTCAAATGCGTTTTCGCCTTTTTCGTGCGGAGGGCATGTGATCCGGGCAAGCTTCATCAATGCGTTAAGTATTGCGGCGCTTCTATATGCTGTCAATGCCGGAGCCAAGACTTTATCATCCTTTAATAAACACAAATCTCACACCGTAGCGAAGAAGACCCAGTGCGCTCAGTTGGCGGATGCCGTTTTGCGAAACGGCAAGAACCCCAGCGTTCCGCCTGTGAACTTCGCCGAGATGATCGGCTTATCTGCAGAGGCATCTCTGAAGGACGTTGAGATTCGCGGTCACGTTACGAGGGATTGCTGGGTCGCATACGAAAAGTCGGCTGCCGCGCCCGCCGAAGCCTCTCGACCGATGGCAATTTACTTCATCATGAATACGGCATCTGGCCACGACGGCATGGCGAGATACTTCCGGGTCGGTTTGGACGGCAAGCTCGAAAAGTCCGTGCAGATGATGGGCAAGTACGACGACGAGGGGAAACCGGTCCCTGGAACGGGGAAAGAGTTTGATGAGGATGTCCACGCGCCGAAAGTCCGCGCGGCGTTCGAGAAAGAGATGGATTTCTGGCTGAAGGACTGGCTGCCGAGGCAGGAGAAGGCGGGCCGAGCGGGGAAGAAGAAGGGCGCGCGGCCCTGACGGGATCCTAGGAAAAGCGGGGAGCGGCGCGCCGCCAGCCGGCCTTCAGCGCCAGGCCGAACGCCAGGATCGCCAGCGACCACCAGACCTGGCTCATCCCGCCCTGCGCGCCGAGCCAGGCGACCGCCGCGACCCCGATCAGCGGGATCGTCCAGCCGCCGGGCAGGCGGAAGTCGCCTGGCTTATGCTGGAAGCGGCGGCGCAGGAACGGCACCGCCAGGCAGGTCGCGACGTACTGCGCGCAGACGACCACGTTGCTGAAGTCCACCAGCTTGTCGAAGTCGAGGAAGAGCGCCATGACGAGCGAGATCGCCGTCGTCAGCAGGATCGCGCGGTACGGCGTCTCGAAGCGCGGGTGCACGGCCGCCAGACCCTTCGGCAGGTGCCCGTCGTCGGCCAGCGCCTCCAGATAGCGCGGCGTGACCAGCGCCGCGCTCGAGTTGTAGCCGGTCGTCGAGACGACCGCCCCGCCGACCATCAGCGCCGCCCCGGCCCAGCCGAGCATCCCCATCGCCGCGGAGGCCAGCGGCCGCGCCGACGTCGCGAGCGCCGGGTCCACCCCGACCGCGATCGCCTGCACCGCCATGTAGAGGACCGACGTCAGCGTCAGCGCGATGATCAGCGCCAGCGGGATCGTGCGCGCCGGCTTGTCGATCTCGCCCGAGGGCACGGCCATGTACTCGAAGCCCTGGAACGCGAAGAACGCGAGGAAGCAGGCGGGGCCCAGCGGCCGCCAGCCGTGCGGCGCGAAGGGGCGGAAGTGCGCGTCGCCGAGGAAGAAGAGCCCGAGCAGGACGAACAGGCCGAGCGGCACGAGCTTGGCGACCGTGAAGAAGTCCGACGTGCGGGCGCCGAGCTTGACCCCGCGGTAGTTCAGCGCGCCCATCCCGACGACCACGACCGCCGCGAAGGCCTTGACCGCGAGGCGGCCCTCGAAGACCGGGTTGAAGAATCCGAGGTAGACCGCGATCACGTTGGCGACCGCCGCCCAGCTGAACATCTGCGTGATCCAGGCCATCCAGCCGATCGCGAAGCCGACCCAGTCGCCGAAGGCCGCGCGCGCGTACAGGTAGCCGCCGCCGGTGCGGTTGAAGTGCGTCGAGGCCTCCGCGTAGCAGAGCCCGACGTTGATCAGCAGGAGCCCGACGACCCCGAACGAGGCGACCGACGCCGGCCCCAGGAAGCCGGCCAGCTGGCCCGGGAAGAAGAAGATTCCCGAGCCGACGACCGCGTTGATCCCGATGCAGACCACGTCGAACAGCGTCAGGACGCGCAGGAGGTGCGGGGCGCGGGTCTCGGGCATCGAAGGGCCATTCTAACAGATTTCCCCGACGAGTCGGACCGCCTCCGGGTTGTGTAGAATGGAGGCCCTCACAGGAGACCCATGGCCCCCGTCCCCCGCCGCGCCGCCGCGATCTTCGCCGCCGTCCTGCCGCTCCTCGGCCCCGCTTCCGCGCGGGCCGCCTCGGCGGACAAGCCCCTGCCGCCCGTCGTCGACGCCTCGGCGATGGACAGGTCGGCCGACCCGTGCCGCGACTTCTTCCAGTACGCGTGCGGGACCTGGGTGCGCGAGAACCCCGTGCCGGCCGACCAGAGCGTCTGGTACCGCTTCAGCGAGCTCGACGAGCACACTCTCGCCGTCCTGCGCGCGCTGCTGGCGGAGGCCGCCGTCGAGAAGCCGCAGGCGACGGAGGACGCGCGCAAGATCGGCGCCTTCTACCAGGCCTGCATGGACGCGCCCGCGATCGAGGCGAAGGGCCTGGCCCCGATCGAGCCCGAGCTCGCCCGCGTCGCGGCGCTGAAGGACAAGGCCGGGCTCGCCGCCGAGATCGCGCGCCTGCAGACGATCGGCGTGCCGGCCCTGTTCTCGTTCTACTCGACGCAGGACTACACCGACGCGCGCCGCATGATCGCCTCGGCCGACCAGGGCGGCCTGTCGCTCCCGGACCGCGACTACTACCTGACCCCCGAGTTCCGGGCCGAGCGCGCGGCCTTCGTCTCCCACGTCGCGAAGATGATGCGCCTGCTCGGCGACGAACCGAAGACCGCCGACGCCGAGGCCGCGGCCGTCCTGCGCGTCGAGACCGCGCTCGCGAAGGCCTCGATGAGCCGCGTCGACCGGCGCATCCCGAAGAACGTCCATCACAAGATGAGCCTGAAGGCCTTCGAGCGCCTGTCCCCGGCCTTCGACTGGCCGGCCTTCCTGGCCGGGATCGGCGCCCCGTCCTTCCGCTCGCTCGACGTCGCCGACCCCGGCTTCTTCAAGGCCCTCGACGCGACGCTGGCCTCCGCGCCGCTCGACGACTGGAAGGCGTACCTGCGCTGGAGCGCCGTCAACGCGCTGGAGTCCGCCCTGCCGAAGGCCTTCGTCGACGAGGATTTCGACTTCTACGGAAGGATCCTGTCCGGGCAGAAGGAGATCAAGCCGCGCTGGAAGCGCTGCGTCTCCGCGACCGACGGCGCGCTCGGGATGGCGCTCGGCCGCGAGTACGTCGCGCGCGAGTTCGGCCCCGCCGCGAAGGCGCGCGCGCTCGAGATGGTCCGGGAGATCGAGGCCGCGATGGCCGACGACATCCGCCGCTCTCCGTGGATGGGCGCGCGCACGAAGAAGAAGGCGCTGGTCAAGCTGCGCGCCGTCGCCGACAAGATCGGCTATCCGGACAAGTGGCGCGACTACTCGAAGCTGGAGATCGCGGCCGACGACGCGCTGGGCAACCTCGAGCGCGCCGACGCCTTCGAGTCGCACCGCGAACTGGCCAAGATCGGCAAGCCCGTCGACCGCGGCGAGTGGGACATGACCCCGCCGACCGACAACGCGTACTACGACGACCAGCTGAACTCGATCAACTTCCCGGCCGGCATCCTCCAGCGGCCGAATTTCGACGTGAACGCCGACTATGCGGCCCTCTTCGGCGCGATCGGCGCGACGATCGGCCACGAGCTGACGCACGGTTTCGACGACGAGGGCCGCCACTACGACGCGCACGGCAACCTGCGCGGCTGGTGGACGAAGGCCGACGCGAAGGCCTTCGCCGCGCGCGCGCAGGGCTTCATCGACGAGTACTCGGCCTTCGTCACCGTCGCCGACCCGAAGGACCCGGCCAAGGACGTCCGCCTGAACGGCAAGCTGACCCTTGGCGAGAACATCGCCGACAACGGCGGGCTGTTCCTGGCCTACGCGGCCTTCAAGAAGGCGACGGCGGGGGCGGCGCCGCCCGACGTCGACGGCCTCACGCCCGACCAGCGCTTCTTCCTCAGCTACGGCCAGAGCTGGTGCTCGGACATCACGCCGGAGACCGCGCGCAAGTACGCGCAGTCCGACCCGCACTCGACCGGACGCTGGCGCGTCGACGGCGTCGTGTCCAATATGCCGCAGTTCGCGAAGGCGTTCTCCTGCAAGGAGGGGGACCCGATGGCGCCCGCGAAGCGCAATCGGGTCTGGTAGCCGTCAGCGGAAGCGCCAGTCGGTCCGGACGAAGCGCCGCTCGCGCGGCGCGTCGAGGGCCGTGACCGCGTCGGCCGCGCGGCAGAACGGACGCTCCCTCCCGGCGTGCGCGGCGACCTCGGCCCAGGCCCGCGCGCGCATCGCCGTCGTGATCCGGCGCGTCTCGACGATCCGGCGGAACAGGAAGTAGCTCGGGCGCGGAATCCTCTTCAGACCGCGCGCGCGGTCCACCGCGACCAGGCCGAACTTCGGGCAGTAGCCGTCGGACCACTCCCAGTTGTCGGACAGCGTCCACCAGACGTAGCCCTCGACCGGGATCCCGGCCGCGCGCGCCGCGGCGACCGCCTGCAGGTGCTCGATCAGGTAGGCCGGGCGCAGGACGTCGGTCGAGTCGGCGATCCCGTTCTCGGTGACCACGATCGGCGGCCGCGGGAAGCGCGCGTGGACTTCCGTCAGGATCGTCAGGAGCCCGTTCGGGTCGATCGCGCGCCCGGACTCCGAGTACTCCGCGCGCGGGTCGAGGACCAGCCGCGCGTCGTGCACCCACTCCGCGCCGTAGTAGTTGACGCCGAAGAAGTCGAGCCGCCCGCGCACGCGCTCCGGGAAGCGCCAGTTCAGCAGGCGATCGGGATAGAGCGCCTCCAGCCGGTCCAGGCGGGAGCGCCCCGTGTAATAGGCCATGTTCTGCGCGATCCCGATCCGGACGTCCGGGTATCTGCGGTGCGCCCAGGCGTAGAGCGCGTCGTGCGCGTCGGCCATCCGGTCCAGCGCGCGCACCGCCGCGCCGCGGAAGGGCCCGACGGCCAGCAGGGACAGCGGCGAGTCGGGCTTCCCCGGCGGCCAAAGTCCCGCGCCGTAGGCGAGCGAGGCGAAGACGTTGGGCTCGTTGAAGGTCACCCACCAGGAGACCTGCGCGTGATACTCGTCGATCATGCGCTCGGCGAAGACGAGATAGTCGCCGATCGCCGCGTCGTTCGTCCAGCCCCCGCGCGCCTGGAGCCACTTCGGCACCGAGTGGTGCATCAGGGTCAGCATGACCTTCATGCGCCGCGCGCGGACCATGCCCAGGATCGCGCGATAGCGCGCGATCGCCTTCTCGTCGAAGACCCCGCGCCGCGGCTCGACGCGGCCCCAGTCCACGCCCAGGCGGTAGACGCCGATCCCGGTCCTCGCCGCCAGGTCCAGCTCGACCTGGGGACGCGTCCAGAACTCCAGGCGCTCCCCCGGGACCGCCTGGTTCGCGAAGGCGGCGACCTTCCCCGCGCGCGCCCAGTCGAGCCAGACGTCGTCGAGCCGGTCCTCGGACTGCCCGGGCGCCGTCGCCAGCCCGAAGAAGAACGGCGTCGGGAAGCGCGTCTGGGCGGCGGCCGGAGCGGCGCCGAGCGCGGCGAGGGCGAGGAGCGCGAGGGATCTCATCGCCGCACTATAGAAAATGGAGCCGGCGGCGGGGCGGCTCGCCCTCAGCGCCGCGGCGCCCGGAAGCAGGCGGCGACGTGGTCGTCGACCAGCCCGCAGGCCTGCATGAACGCGTAGCAGATCGTCGAGCCGACGAAGCGGAAGCCGCGCGCCTTCAGGTCGCGGCTGAGCGCGTCCGACTCCGGCGTGCGCGCCGGGACGGCGGCGCGGTCCCGCGGACGGCGGACGAGCGTGCGCCCGCCGACGAAGCCCCAGACGTGCGCGGCGAAGCCGCCGGGCGCCTCGGCCAGGCGCAGGTACGCGCGCGCGTTGTCCACGGCCGCCTCGATCTTCAGCCGGTTGCGCACGATGCCCGGGTCGCGCAGGAGCGCGGCCTTCTCGCGCGCGCCGTAGCGCGCGACCCGGCGCGCGTCGAAGCCGGCGAAGGCGCGGCGGTAGCCCTCGCGCTTGCGCAGGATCGTCAGCCAGGACAGCCCCGCCTGCGCGCCCTCGAGGATCAGCATCTCGAAGAGGCGCCGGTCGTCGCGGACCGGGCGGCCCCACTCCTCGTCGTGGTAGCGCACGTAGAGCGGGTCGCTCCCCGCCCACCAGCAGCGCGTGCGCCCGTCCGGGGCCGCGGCGTCCATCGCGCGCCTCCTAGCGGCGGCGCCAGCGGCGGCGCCCGCCGTGTCCGTGCGCCGAGGCCGGATGACCGTGGCCGTGCGGCTGGCCGTGCTGGGGGGCGTGCGGTCGGCCGTGCGCTTGGTCCTGCGCTTGGCCGTGCGGCTGGCCGTGCGACGAGGGATGCGGCTGTCCGTGGCCCTGCACCTGCTGGATCGTGCGGCCGTAGTCGAAGCCTTCGAGCTTGCGCCGCTCGATCGGGCGGCCGAGTCGGCGCTCGATGAGCTTGACCATCTCCGAGTCCTGGTTCGTGATCAGCGTGAAGGCGTCGCCGGTCCGGGCCGCGCGGCCGGTGCGGCCGATGCGGTGGGTGTAGGCCTCGGGCGTGCCGGGGATGTCGAAGTTGATCACGTGCGAGATCTGCGAGACGTCGATGCCGCGCGCCGCGATGTCGGTGGCCACCAGGAAGTCGAACTTGCCGTCGCGGAAGCCGTCCAGGGCCTGCTTGCGCCGGTTCTGCGACAGGTTGCCCTGGAGCGAGGCCGCCTTGTAGCCCGCCTTCTGCAGGCGCTGATCGAGGCGCTTGGCGCGGTGCTTGGTCCGCGTGAAGATCAGGACGGAGCCGCCGGCCGTGCGCTGGATCAGCGCGAGCAGGAGCTCGGTCTTCAGGTGCTCGGGGACCGGGTAGAGGGAGTGGCTGACCGTGGTGACCGGGACGAGCTCGCCGATCTGCACGGTCGCCGGGTCGCGCAGCCATTCGTGGGAGAGCTTGCGGATCTCCGCCGGCATCGTGGCCGAGAAGAGGAGCGTCTGCCGCCGCGCCGGCAGGCGCGCCATGATCCGGCGCATGTCCGGAAGGAAGCCCATGTCGAGCATCTGGTCCGCCTCGTCGAGCACGACGACCTCGACGTGGGACAGGTTCGCCGCGCCCTGGTTCAGGTGGTCGAGCAGTCGACCGGGGCAGGCGACGACGATCTCGGCGCGGCCCTGGAGGGCCTGCTGCTGCGGGCGCATCGACACGCCGCCGTAGACCGTCGCGCTGCGCAGGCCGGTCGCGCGGCCGAGCTCGCCGAAGGCGACGTGCGTCTGCTCGGCGAGCTCGCGCGTCGGCGCGAGCACGAGCGCGCGCACGCGCCCGCGCGGGCCGGCGAGCAGGCGCTGGAGGATCGGCAGGGCGAACGCGGCGGTCTTGCCGGTGCCGGTCTGCGCGAGGCCGAGCACGTCGCGGCCCTCGAGGACCTTCGGGATCGCCTGCGCCTGGATCGGCGTGGGGACGGTGAAGCCCCGGGCGCGCACGCCCTCGGCGATCTTGGGGTCGAGATGGAACTGGTCGAAGCTCATGAGACTCCTTGGGGAACGGCGACGTTCTTGAAGCGGCGATGCATCCAGAGCCACTGCTCGGGATTCTCGCGGACCCACTCTTCGACGCGGGCGGCGACGCGCTGGGTGGCGGCGGCCGCGTCCTCGGGGTGCTCGCCGAGGTCGAACTCGGGCTCGATGCGCGCGACGGTCGTCCCGTCGGGCGCGCGGAAGGTGTGCAGGGGGAGGACGGCGGCGCCGGTGCGCCGGGCCAGCGGCCCGATGACGGAGAGCGTGTCGACCTTGGTCTGGAAGAAGACGACGGGCAGGCCCATCGGCGGCGGCGCGTACTGGTCGTTCATGAACGCCACCGTGCCGCCCCGACGCAGGGTCTTCAGGACCGCGGGCATCGAACCGGGGTGGAAGGCTCCCTTCATGCCGACCGAGGCGCGCTCGGCCGTGATCTTCTCGTGCAGCCAGCGCGGGGTCAGCACCGTCGTCACGATCGTCGCCTCGACGCCCGACAGCGCGACGGCCGCCGCGCCCGCCTCCCAGGAGCCGAGGTGCGCGCAGAAGAGGATCGCGCCTTTGCCGCGCGCGAGCGCCTTCTTCAGGTTCTCGACGCCCTCGGCGCGCGCCGCCGTCGGCACGTAGCGCCGCCAGTGCCCGCGCAGCGGCGAGAAGAAGTGCATGTACTCGAAGAGCAGGATCCCGTAGTGCTCGTAGTTGCGCCGGATCAGCGCGCGCCGCGCCGGGCCGCCGAGGCCGGGCAGGCAGCGGTCGACGTTCGCCTCGACGACGCGCCGCTTGAAGAGCCGCGCGAGGCAGACGAGGCGGCCGAGCCCGCGCCCCAGCGCGACCTCGAGGCGGCGCGGCAGGAGCCCGGCGAACAGCCCCAGGCACGTCAGCAGGCCGCGCAACGGCAGGGCCTGCCAGGCGGGGAGCTCTCTTTTGGCCACCGGCTAGTCCCGCGCTTTCCCCGCGGACGCGCGATGGTGCGCGCAGAGAAAGAGCGCGCCGAGCCGGCGGACGCCGCCGCGCTTGAGACAGCGGTGGGGCGCGGAGTACGTGCTGGCAGGCGTGACGGCCTGGCACTGGCGCGAGGGTTTCTTCACGAGGGCGGCCTCCTGGACCGGTGGGAACAAGCCGCGTGGTGTCAGGACGGTGCTTGGATGGACCGAAGCATAGGATACCAAATCCGTCGCCGGAACGCCGTAAAGAGAAGAACCGGACGCGCGGGCGTCCGGTTCTTGGTCTCGAAGCTGGCGGGGTCGACGGGATTCGAACCCGCGGTCTCCGCCTTGACAGGGCGATCTCGGGGCGGTTCGCTTTTCCGTCGGAGACGTCGTTTCCGCCCCATTTCTCGTCGAGAAAATGGTTTGCGTTCGCTTACACCCGTTGCTGTCGGTTGCGGCTCATTTTTATCGCCGGATGGCACAAAAATGGCACAAATTCCTGCGGGGTCCGGGGAGCCTCATTTGACCAACTGCGGATGGCGGGCGCGGATAAACTCGTGGAGGAGCTTCGAGAACGACTGGGCTTCGCGGACCAGCTCCGAAACCTCATGCTCCGAGGCGACTTCAGTGCCCAGGTATTCCGCCAGATTTCTTTTTGAGCGGCAGTCGTCCAGATAATCGAGGACGTGGTGGCGCTCTTTGGGCAAGACGTGGCGCAGAGCTTGGAAAACGGTGTGGTGGTGGCCTTGTCCGGCGGTGCGGTAGCCCTCGGCGGCCAGGCAGGCCCGGCCGGCTTGGAGCGCGGCGTTGTAGGCGATGGTATAACGCCGATCATCCGAGAGGCCGCGGACATGGGCGTCGGCCAAATCGCGCTTGACGATCTCGAAGAGCTTGCCGATCTCTTCGGCCGTCGCTTTGTGGCGCTTAAGTCTTCCCGAGTCTAAGAATTCCCGCAAGCTCATTTTCCGAGCCTATGACAAAAATTTTTGGTCCGTTCAGGATGTCTTTCAGAAAGGAATCGTCCTTCTTGAGCCGTTTAAGCGCCTCGTCGGTCGTAAATCGCGACGTGTTGATCTCCCGGTTCAGCGCGGCCTTGGCCTTGGCGAGCGTCTTATGAAGAAGCGGTCCCGAAATCTCGCCCAGGATGAAGAGATCTAAATCGCTTTCGGGCGTCTCTTCGCCCTTGGCGACCGAGCCGTAA
>JAGWRY010000401.1 GCA_028869495.1 Elusimicrobiota bacterium
CGCGCGCCGCGGCGCGGACGGCGCCGGACCGCTCCGGCGGGGGGAGCTCATCGACGCGCGAGAAGCGCGCCGCGTTGGTCATCCGATAGAGGGGGTCGCTCGGGGTCGTGTAGGCGATCGGCTCCTTGCGCCCGAAGTCGGCCTTGACGGCCGCGATCTCGGCGCTCATGCCGGGCACGGAGCCCAGGCGCGAGCGCAGGCCGTCGAAGATGCGCGACGCCGACGCGGGGTTCGCGGAGGAGGCGGCGCTGACGAGCTGGGTCAGCACGGCGTCGATCGAGGCGGCGGCCCGGTCCTGGTGCTGGCGGGCGGCGGCCGCGAGGATCCGCTCGACGCGCGGGTCCAGGCTCGAGCCGCCGCGGGCGAGGGCCTGACCGCCCGTCAGCAGGCGTTCGTCGCGCAGGAGGAGGCCCGCCAGCTTCTCGCGCTCGTCCTTCGGGACGACGGCCTTGCGGAAGTCGCTTTTGAGGACGTCCAGCGCGCCCTTGAGGGCGGCGAAGGGCGGGGCGGCCCGCCCCGTCAGACGGGCGACGATCTTCTTCTCGAGCGCGACGCGGCGGACGTTGAGCGCGGCCGCGACGGGGTTCTTGAACGAGACGACCGCCGCCGCCGGAGCGGGGGCCGCGGCGGACCGGGACCCGGGCGCGCTGCCGCCCATCGGATAGGCCGGCGCCGCCGCGCACAGCGCCGCGGTCAGCAGGGCGAGAGCCGTCGGGATCTGGGTCCTCATAGGCTTCAGGGTATCCCTCTTGGGCCCATGGCGTCAGGGGCCCAGGACCCAAGGTCTCCTAGGACCTAAGTCCTAGGGCGGCCGAGGGGCTTCTCAAGCATAGCCCCGGGAGCGGCGATCCGCAAGACTTAATTTCAGGACGGCTTGAGGGCCGACAGGCGCTCTTCGAGGCGGGCCTGCGCCTTCGTCGCGGCCCCCTCCTCCTTGAGCAGGTGGTACTTGCTCGCCTTGGGCGAGAGGATCACCAGGAACTTGGCCGGGACGCCCGCGCGGCGGTAGGCGGCGACCTTGTGGTGGCCGTCGAGCAGGAAGCCGGCCATGAACGAGTGCAGGTTCTTGACCGTCCCCTTCTTGACGGCCTGCGGGATCGCGCGCTGGTACATGCCGAGCATCAGCACGCGCGGCCGGTCGCCGTTCTGGATCATCTGCTGGTAGAGCTTCACGTACTCTTCCTTCAGCGCGGCGCGGGGGACCAGCGGGATCACGAAGTCGTACTGCTTCTCGATGACGCCGCTGTCGGCGTGGCGGAAGACGCGCGGGCGCTGGCACTCGTAGTGCTCCCAGCCCGACAGCAGGCCCTCTTCCTTCGGGTCCTCGATGTCCCAGAGCTCCATGAACTCGCTCTGGAAGAAGTAGGACTGCTCGTCCTCGGAGTCGTAGGGGCCGGCGAGGTCGACCGAGGTCTCGAAGACCAGGTACTCGCCCTTCTCCATCAGCTCGAGGAGGGGGGCGAGCTCCGAGACGAGGGACTCGTCGACGGGCCGCGGCAGCTGGATCGTCTTCGGCAGGTTCGCGATCTTGCGCGTCGTGGGCAGGCGCGGCTCCTGCAGCATCTTGAACCAGAAGTGGCAGGTGTCGCAGTCGTTGCCGATCTCGAACTTGCGCGCGCCGTTGACCTCGAGGAACAGCGAGTTGGCCTCGCCGTGCCTCTTCTCGACCGCGACCTTGAAGAAGCCCTTGCCCTGCGGGATCTTCACGCGCACGACGCCGTCGGCGACAGCCGTCACCTCGAGCTTCTGCGGTTTGGTCTCGGGAGTCACGCGTTCCTCTCCTCGCGGCGGGCATGCCGTCGTCCGCGGCGTCCTCATGAGTGTAGCTGATTCTCTCGTTCCCGTCCAGCGGGGCCCGCGAAGGCCGCGCGCAGGCCATCTTTTCGTAATACCGCTCCCTTATATTACGGGACGCATGGAGCAGTGGGACGAAGAGGCCCTGCGCGAGATCAACAACCTCGACGCCGCCCGGCTGGCGATCCGGGGGGCGCTGGCGACGATCCGCGACCTGCAGGACGGCAACGCGGCGCTCAAGGGGCAGGTCCAGGACGAGGCCGCCAAGCGCAAGCACCTGGAGACGCGCCTGTCCTCGCTCGACGAGAGGCTCGCCGAGTGGCAGACCCGCGCCGAAGCCTGGGAGCGCGAGCGCGCCGAGCGCGCGCAGGGGATGGAGCGCTGGAAGACCGAGGCTCGCCTCGAGGTCCGCGCCGAGGAGCGCGCGCGCATCGAGGACGACCGCCGCCGCACCGAGGAGGTCGTCGCGCGCCTGCGCTCCGACCTCGCCGCGATGGCGAAGGCCCAGCAGGAGAAGGAGAGCGCCTGGACCGCCCTGCGCGCCGAGCTCGACAAGCGCGACCGCGAGATCGCGGCCCTGCGCCGCGACAAGGAGGAGTCCCTCGACCGCTCCCGCGCCGAGCTCGACATGGTCGAGCAGCTGCGCGAGGCCCGCGACCGGGAGATCGCCGCGACGGTCCGCTCGCGCGAGATCGAGCTCGCGGACAAGTCGAACGAGATCGCCGCCCTCAAGCGCGCCGCCGACGAGGCGCGCAAGGCGCTCGAGGAGCTCGCGAAGGACCAGGAGGTCCGCCTCAAGGCGCGCGAGGAGACCCTGGCCAAGTCCTACCAGCTCAAGGAGAAGGACCTCGTCGAGCGCTACCACCGGCGCGAGGCCGAGCTCCAGGCGCAGTGGTCGGAGCTCGAGCAGGGGCTGTGGGCGAAGGCGAAGGAGTCCCGCGCCCAGCTCGACGAGGCCGTGCAGAAGCAGTTCGAGGAGCGCGCGCGCCAGCTCGACGACCGCGCCAAGGAGCTCGAGGCCGTCTCCGCGCGCCGCAAGGTCGAGCTCGATGAGGACTTCGCGCGCCGCTGCGCCGAGGCCGAGGCGCGCTACGCGGAGAACGAGCGCCGCCTGGCCGGCTCCTGGGCCGAGAAGGAGAAGCGCACGCTCGAGCGCGCGCGGGCCGAGCTCGACGCCGAGCGCGCGGCCCTGCGCGGCGAGTGGGACACGCGCGCGAAGGCCCTCGAGGCCGACTACGCGGAGCGCCTGCGCCGCCTCGAGGCCCAGGGCGCCGAGAGCGAGCGCGAGCACAAGCACCGCCTGCAGCGGCTTCTCGAGGAGGCCGCGCGCAAGGACGGCGAGCGCGTGCGCGCGCAGGACGAGTTCGTCGCCCTCAAGGCGGCCGAGCTCGATAAAGCCCACCAGGAGCGCCTGGCCGAGCTGGCCGAGCGCCGGCGCCAGGTCGAGGACGAGGCGCGCGCCCGCGAGGAGAAGCGCCAGGCCGAGTTCCTGTCGCGCGAGGCCGCGCTCGCCGAGGAGTTCGAGCGCCGCCGCGCGGAGCTCCTCGACGAGACTCGGCGCGCGCTCGAAGCCGAGCGCGCCTCCCTCACGGCGCAGTTCGAGGCGAGCCAGCGCGCCCTCGACGAGTCGTTCCGCGCGAAGGTCGCCGAGAGCGAGCGCGCGGCGCGGGCCCTGGCCGAGCAGCACGAGACGCTGAAGGCGGCCCTGCGCGACGAGCAGCTGCGCAAGGAGAAGGATCTCGACGCCCGCTGGGCCGCGCGCGAGGGGGAGCTGACCCGGCGCTACGAGACCGCGCTCGAGGAGCAGAGGCGCGGCTTCGCGTCCGAGACCGCCGCCCTGCGCGAGCAGTTCGAGGCCTCGCGCCGCCGCGCCGAGGACGAGGCCCTGCGCCGCGAGGGAGCCCTCCGGACCGACTACGAGCGCGGGCTCGCCGAGCTCCGCGATGCGCACGCGCGCGCGCTGGCCGAGCGCGCCGCGGCGCACGAGACGCGTCTCTCCGAGACCCGCGCGGCCCACGACGAGGCCCTGCGCCTGACCCGCGAGAAGGCCTTCGAGGACATGGCGCGCGAGCGCGCGTCCCTGCGCGAGGAGACCGCGCGCCACCTCGAGAGATCGCAGACGCTCCAGGCCGAGGCCGAGCGCCGGGGTCTCGCCGACGCGGCCCGCATCAAGGACCTCGAGGGGCGCCTGGCCGCCGCCGAGGACGACCGCCGTTCGGCGGCCGAGGACCTGTCCGCGCGCGAGCGCGACGCGGCCGCCCTGCGCGCCGCGCTGGCCGAACGCGACCGCATGCGCGAGGTCGAGCGGGCGCGCGCCTTCGAGGAGGCGCGCCTGACCGCCGCCGCCGAGCTCGCGAAGGCGCTGGAGGAGGCCGAGGGCCAGCGCTCGCGCGCCTTCTCCGAGCGCCTGGCCGAGCTCGAGCGGACCCTCGCCGCGCGCCGCCGCGTCCTCGAGGAGTCGCTGTCCGAGCGCGCGCGCGCCCTCGACGCGCGCGAGCTGCGCCTCGAGGAGGAGGCCGCGCGCCTGGCCGACGAGCGCCGCGGCCTCCCGCCGTCCTCCGGCCGCTCGGATTAGACGGTCCCTGGCGCGGCTGCTGTTCGCTCTGTCCGCGCTCTTCGCCGCCGTCTGCGTCTGGTTTTCGAGATCCGAATATCTCGACGAGCTCTACGATCAGACGCAGCCGATGATCGCCTCCGAGGACGGCCCCGTCGAAGCGCCTGTTCGCTGAAGCGCGCCTCCAATGCTTGACACCCCCGGCCGTAAGAGTCATCATATTTTCGTCGACCCGGAGAGGCTCCGGGCCGCCGAAGACGGAAGACGCACGGAGGTCCACATGGCGAACGACAACGGCGGGAACGGCGTGCTCTATTTCCTGTTCGGCGCCGCGATCGGCGCGGGGCTGGGCGTCCTTCTGGCGCCGCAGTCCGGCCGCGAGACGCGCGATCAGCTGGCGGACTGGCTGAAGGAGCGCCGCGAGAAGGGCCAGGAGCTGCTGCACAAGGTCAAGGACGAGTCCCACGTCAAGAAAGAGGCGTTCACGGCGGCCGCGAAGGCGGCCAAGGACGCCTACCGCGAGACGAACGCGAAGCACCACGACGCGGTCGCGGCGTAAGCGCGGACGGCGTCCGAGCGCGAGGGCTCCCCGGACGGGGGGCCCTCGCTATTTTTCGGGGCGGGCGCGGCGGACCTTGCCCGCCTTCTCGACGAAGCGCAGGTAGGGCACGCCGCCGACCGAGGTCCCGCCGTCGACGACGAGGACTTCGCCGGCGACGTAGCGCGTGGACGGGGCGGAGAGATACAGGACGGCCTCGGCGACGTCGAGCTCGGTCCCGAAGCGGCGCGCGGGCACGCTGTCGAGGAGCTGTTCGCGCATCCACGGCTCGGGCCACAGGCGCTCGCGCGACTGCGCGGTGTCGATCAGCCCCGGGCAGACGGCGTTGACGCGCACGCCGCGCGGCGCCCACTCGACGCCGAGGGTGCGCGTCAGCGACACGACGCCGGCCTTCGCGGCGGCCGACGGGGCGAAGCCGGGGGCGCCGGTCCACGCGTAGGAGGCGACGAGGCTGACGATCGCGCCCTCGCCGCGGGCGAGCATGCGCCGCCCGGCCTCCAGGCAGCAGTGGAAGGTCCCGTGGAGCACGATGTCGACGACCTTGCGCCAGCGCACCGGCGTCAGGGACTCGGTCGGGCGCACGAAGTTGGCGGCGGCGCCGTTGACCAGGACGTCGACGCGGCCCAACTCGGCGTCGACGCGGGAGAACAGCGCCTTGACCGAGGCCGCGTCGGCGACGTCGGTCGGGACGGCCAGCGCGCGGCGACCCGTCTCCTGCGCGATCCCCGCCGCGACGGCCGTCAGGCGCTCGGCGTCGCGGGCGGCCAGGACGACGTCGGCGCCGTGGCGGGCGAGCTCGCGCGCGACGACCAGGCCGATGCCCGAGCCGCCGCCGGTGACGACCGCGGCGCGCCCCTTCAGCAGGTCCGGCGCGAAGGTCGTCAGGCGCCCTCCCAGCGCGGGCGGCGCTTGGCGCGCAGGGCCGCGACGCCCTCGCGGGCCTCGGCGCCGGCGAAGACGGCGTCGAACTCGGCCAGCGCCCGCGCCCACAGCGCGTCGTCGCAGGCCGGCGCGTTGAGGACGCGCTTGATCGAATCGAAGGCGCGCGGGGGCGACTTGGCCAGGCGCCGCGCCAGAGCGAGCGCCGCCGGGCGGACCTCCGCCTCGGGCAGGACCTCGTCGACCAGCGCCGCGGCCAGGGCCTCCGCCGCGGTCAGCGCCTTGCCGCGCAGGACCATCTCCTTGACGGCGCGCGGGTCCGACGCGAGCGCCGACAGACGCGCGACCAGTCCCGAGGTCGGCGTGAGGCCCGCGCGGACCTCGGCCAGCGACACGCGCGCGCCCTCGGCCAGCAGGCGCCAGTCGCAGGCCATCGCGACGATCCAGCCGCCGAGGAGCGCCGAGCCCGACAAGGCGGCCACCGCGGGCTTCGGGAAGGCCAGGAGCGCGCGGTAGGCCGCGATCAGCGCGGCGAAGGTCTCGGCGCGGCGGGGCTCCGGGAGGGAGGACTGCTCCTCGAGGTCCAGGCCGCTCGAGAAGTAGCGCGGGACGTCCGACTCGAGCACGAGGGCGCGGACGGCGGACGCGTCGGCGGCGGCCGCGACGGCCGCGCGCAGGTCTGCGAGCAGGGCCAGGTCGAGCGCGTTGCCGGGGGGGCGCGACAGGGTCAGGACGCGGACCGCGCCCTCGTCGCGCGCGCGCAGGGCGCTCACCGCGCGGCGCGCCCTAGGCGCAGGGTCTCCAGCAGGCGCTGGAAGACGGGGAGGTAGGTCTCGTAGGCGTCGGCGGGGGCGCTGTACACGAAGGAATAATACGATTCCCGGGAGACCGGAAGATAGACGGAGCGCGTGTCGCCCGGCACGTAGGTCACGCGCGCGCGGCGTCCCGCGACGGGGATCAGGCCGCCGTCGCGGGCTCCCAGCCAATCGAAGTCCTTCTGGATCGCGTCGCCCATCTCCTGGTAGCTCGTCTGGTCCTGCTCGTAGTGCGTGATCGTGATCGTGACCGGCTTGCCGCGGGCGCTGCGGTCGAGCGCCAGGTACAGCGTCGGCACGCTGTCTTTCCAGGAATCCTCGATCCGGAACGGCGGCGCGTACTCGAACGAGATCTTCCCGTGGATCGTGTAGCGGACGAAGGTCCCGCTCTGGACCGGGACCAGGCGCTGGGACTGGGAGACGCAGACGTAGGGCTTGAGCGGATCGACGGTATGGATCAGGACCTTGCCGCCGGGACAGACCTTGTCGGCGCCGTCGCTCTCGGCCGTCGCGGAGACGCCCTCGCCGGCCAGCGGCACGAGTTGGGGCGCGCCGTCCATCGCGGCCGTCGCGACGCAGCGGTAGGGCTGGAGGGAATCGTTCGTGGCGACCGCGCGCGTGCCGCGCGGACAGCGGGGGCGATACTCGAAGCCCTTCGGCCCGTCGACGGGCTTCAGCGCGCCGATCGCTCCGCCGCCGTCGGAGCCGTCCTTCTCGCACCGGAACGGGTCGTACGGGTCGTCGGTCGTCACGCGGTGGGTGCCCCGCGGGCAGTGCGCGGGAGCCTGGGCGGCGCGCGCGGGCGCCGCCGCGAGCAGGAGGAGCAGGACCGCGCTCACCGCGAGGCCCTCTCGCGGGCCAGGGCGCGCAGGTGCTCGGCCAGCTCCGGATTGTTGCCGAGGATGTAGCCGACGTCGTCGAAGGCCAGGCGGAAGACGAAGGACGGCGCCGAAGCGGCCACCGTCGCCGAGCGGACGCCCGCGCCGAGGAGCGCCATCTCGCCGACGACGGCGCCGGGCCCGAGGCGCGCGGCCTCGGCCGCCAGCGAGTCCACCTGGAAGCGCACCGACACCTCGCCGGCCAGCACGAGGAACAGGTCGCGGCCGGCGTCGCCCTGCGCGACGATCGTCTCGCCGCGGCGGTACTGGTAGACGCCGCTGCGCGGGAAGAGCTTCTCGCAGTGCTCGGCGCGGAACTCCGGGAAGAAGCCCCGGAGCTTGAAGGCGGCGCCGACGGCCTCCGCGGTCGCCTCGTCGACCGCCAGCCGCCGGGGGAGGGCGCTGGTCATGGCGTCAGCGCGCGAGCAGGTCGGGGTTGCGCATGTGCTCCAGCGCCGTCTCCTTCGAGATCAGCTTCTTCATGAACAGGTTCTTGATCGACGCGTCCTTCGAGATCATCCCGACCTGCGCGCCGGCCTGGATCGCGTCGTTCATCGCCTCGATCTTGTTCTCGCGGATCAGCTGGCGCACCGCCGAGGTCGCGACGAGGATCTCGCAGGCGACGACGAGGCCCTTGCCGTCGGCGCGCGGCAGGAGCTCCTGCGAGATCACCGCCTCGAGGGTGCCGGCCAGCTGGTCGCGCAGGGCCTCCTGGTCGGCGTTCGGCACGGCCGAGATGATGCGCTGGGCGGTCTTCGACGCGTCGCGCGTGTGCAGGGTCGTCAGCACGAGGTGGCCGGTCTCGGCCGCCAGGAGCGCCGAGCGGATCGAGTTCGCGTCGCGCATCTCGCCGATGCACAGGATGTCCGGGTCCTGACGCAGGGAGTCCATGATGCCGATGTCGAAGGTCGGTGTGTCCACGCCGACCTCGCGCTGGACGAAGATCGAGCGGCAGGGCTTGAACAGGGTCTCGATCGGGTCCTCGACGGTGATCACCTTGCCCGGGCGCCCGGTCTGGTTGATCCACTCGATCATCGCGGCCATCGTCGTGCTCTTGCCCGAGCCGGTCGAACCGGTCACGAAGATGATGCCCGAGCGGCGGTGCGCGAGGTTGCCGACGACGGGGGGCAGGCCCAGCGAGGAGAGCGGGTAGGTCTTCGTCGGGATCACGCGGATCGTCGCGCCGACGGTGCCCTGCGCCATGTACAGGTTGAAGCGGAAGCGCCCGACCTCGTTGATGCTGTGCGAGAAGTTGACGCGCATCTCGTCCTTGAAGGCCTGCTTGTTCGCGTCGGTCAGGTACGGGTCGAGGATGCGGTAGATCGAGTCCGACGTCATCGTCTGATAGGGAAGCGCCCCGATCTCGCCGGCGATGCGCGCGATCGGGGGGATGCCGTGGATCAGGTGGAGGTCCGAGCCTCCGCGCGAGACCACGTCGGCCAGCAAGGTCGCCAAATCCAGGGAGTCGGCCATACGGGGCAAGGATAGAGGCCCGTCCGAAAAAAATCAAGCCCGCGGCGGTTAAATCGCGGTAAAGGGAATTCCGTCGTCGCGCGGCGTCCGCCGCGCGGCGCCCGGAATCGGCCGCGCTTTGGTATAATAGCCGCCGATTCCGGGCTAGCTCAACGGTAGAGCAGGCCGCTGTTAACGGCAAGGTTGTAGGTTCGAATCCTACGCCCGGAGCCATTTTGGTCCATAGAAAGAACCGGCTCGCAGAGGAGGCCGCCCGACGAGGGGCGGCCTTCTCGCTTGACGGCGAAGACAGCCGCGCGAGCCGGCCGTACTTCGAATCAGGGCGTTGAAGCCGGGGGCGCGCCGAGAAGCGCGTTCAGGGTCAGCCGGTCCGCGTCCAGCTTGGCCCTCAGGCGGATGGACTCCTCCTCGTCCTGCAGCAGCGACGTCTCCAGGCCGGCGTAGGCGCCGGCGTCCATCTCCCCGCTCCGAAACTGCTGTTCGGCCGCGCGGGCGATCGCCTTGAGGTCCGAAGTCTGCTTCCGCAGCCGCTCCAACTGCTCGGTCATGATGCCCGTGGCCCGCCAAAGCTCGTCGGCCTCGTTTTGGGCGCGGTCGAGCCGGGCTTGATACTCGGCCCGCAGGGCGGCGCGACTCGCGCGCTCGACGGCGACCCGGCCGCGGTTCCCGTTGAAGACCGGCAGTGCGACGTCCAACGTGAGGCCGGCCGTGTGCGCGCCCTCCGCCGCGTCCTCGCCCCATTGAAGCCCCACGTCCAACGGCGGGAACTGGGCCAGCACGGCCGCGCGCAGGCGCTGTTCCCGGCTCTCGTAGCCGGCGCGCAGGGCCTGGAGGTCGACGCGATGGGCGGCCAGAGAGGCCGACGCGGCCTTGAAGCGCTCCTCGGACAGCGTCTGTTCGAGCGCCGCGTCGGCCCCTCCGAGGACCGGCCGCGCGTCTGGCGCTAGGCCGAGGAGGTAGTTCAACTCGTGGCGGGCCGCATCGGCGTCGAGTTGGACCCCGCGAGACTGGGCGTCGGCGTCCGAGAGGACCGCGAGATCGGCGGAGACCTTGCGGATCGCCGCGGCGCTCTGCTGGAAGTCGGCCTGATCGAGCCGGTACTGACGGGCCAGCAGCGCGCGGCGGCGCTCGATCACGCCCTGCAAGGTCTCGTCTTGGCGGACCCGGATGAAGAGCCGCCCCGCGGCCAGCGCCGCCTGCTGTTCCCGCCAAAGGACCGCCAAGTCGACCTGCCGGCTGAGCGCGCGGGCCGCCGCCGTCGCCGCAGGCCGGACGACGAACGCCTGGAGGTTTTCGCTCACTCCCAAGCTGAAGCCGGTCAGTTCGGGGCCGCGGCTGAGACCGGCGGCGAGGCGCGGGTCGGGCAGCAGGCCCGCCTCGAAGGATTGCGCCCGCGCGACGCCGGCCTTCAGGCGCGCCGCCTCGAGATCGGGGTCCCGGGTCACGGCCAGGGACATCGCGTCCTCTTCGCTGAGCGCCCGCGCCGCGCCGGTCGACAGGGCGACGTCCGGCGTTCGGGGAACGGAGGCGGGCGCGGCGGAAGGCGCGGCGGCGGCCGCCGCCGGCAGGCTCAGCGGCGAATACGACGCGCAGGCCGAGGCGAGGAGCGCCGCGAAAACGGGAGACGCCGCGCCGAGACGACGCTTCATCGGACTTCTCCTCGGGCGAGCCGCTTGAGGCGTCCGCGCAGGTACAGGGCGGGGATCAGGTTCGTGCTGAGGAGCGCGCTCCAGACGATCCCGCCCAAAGTGACGATCGCCAGGCCCTGCTCGGGCGCGGCTCCCTGGCCGAAGCCGAGCGCCGTGGGGAGCATCCCCAGCACGGCCGTCAGCGTGGTCAAGACGATGGGCCGGAAGCGGACCTGGATCGCTTCGCGCACGGCCGCCTCGGGCGCCAGGCCCGACAGCTCGTTGCGGCGCGCGCGATGGAGAAGGACGATGCCGTGGTTGAGACCGATGCCGATCAAGGTCAGGAAGGCCACCAGGCCCGTCGCGTTGAGGCCGACCGTGCTCGCCGCCAGCGCGATCGCGCCGCCGGTGAAGGCCAGCGGGGTCAGCAGCAGGAGCAGTCCGGGGGCCAGCAGGCCGTCGAACTGCAGGACCATGACGCCGACCATCAAGACGAGCGCGGCGGCGGCGGCGACGCCGAGCCCGAGCGCGGCCTTCTCGATCTCGGGGTAGAGGCCGCCGAACGCGTAGCGGTAGCCGGGGGGGAGATCGATGCCCGCGAGTTTCGCGCGCGCGCCGGCGATCGTCCGGCCGAGCGGTCCCGTCGGGACCGCCAGGATCTCGAGCGCGCGCGCGCCGCCGATGTGAAGGAGCTGGTTCGGCGTGACCGCGAGCGTCAGCCGCGCCAGCTGTCCGAGCGGGGTCCAGCCGGCGGGGGTGCGGATCGGCAGGCGCGCGAGGTCCGCCACGGACTCCCGGGGCGCTCCGGCCAGGCGCACGTAGAGATCCAGCGGGACGTTGCCGTCCGGAACGCGCGCGGCGACGACCCCGGCGACCAGGGGCTCGATCTGCCGACGCAGGTCGTCCGGGGACAGGCCGGAGGCGGACAGCGCCGCGGCGTCGGGCTCCAGCCGGATCTGGCTGACCGGATAGGCGCTGTTGTTGAAGATGGACGTCAGCGAGGGGACCTTCTTGAGGACGGCCGTGAAGCGTTCGGACAGTTTCCGCAACTCGGAGATGCGGCTGCCGAAGACGTCGAGCACGAAGGGCTGGGGCAGACCGGAGAGGCTCTCGCCCACGCGCTCGATGGTCGGCGTGTCGAGGGCCGTCTGCACGCCCGTCCTCCGGCTGGCCGCCAGGATCCGCGCGCCGATCTTGTCGAGGCTGTTGAAGTCCACGTCCGGTTTGAGCGCGATCGTCATCTCCCCGGCGTAGGCGGGCTCCGTATAGGCGGAGCTCGACGGCGAGCCGATGCGCGCCTCGACGTGGGCGACGGCGGGGTCCGCGCGCAGGCGCGCCGTGATGGCGGCCACGGCGGCCTCCGTGTCGGCCAGCGAACTGCCGGGAGGAAGGGTGAAGCTCTCGAGCAGGACTCCCTCGTTGGGCAGGGGGAGGAAGTCGACGGGGACGACGGCCAGGGCGGCCAGGCTGAGCGCGAAGAGCGCGAGGCAGACCCCCAGCGCCCGCCCGGGCTTGGGGAGGACCCAATCGAAGACCCGCTCGTTGAGGCGGTGCAGGCGCTCGAGCGTCCGCGCGCCGGGCGCCGCCTTCGCGCTTCGGCGCGCGCGCAGAAAGCCGAGGCTCAGCGGGATGAAGGTCAGCGAGACCAGCAGCGAGGCCGAGAGCGACAGCGTCATCGCCAGCGCGAACGGGATGAAGAAGAGCCCGGCCAGGCCGCCGACGAAGAGCATCGGGATGAAGACGGAGACCGTGGTGAGCGTTCCCGTGACGTCGGGACCCGCGATGTCCCTGACGCCCTGGGCGATGCCGGCCCAGTGCTCGTCGCCCCGCTCCCAGCGGTGGTAGATGCTTTCGAGGACGATGATGGCGTCGTCGGCCAGCAGGCCGACGGCGACGGTCAGGGCGCCCAAGGTCATCAGGTCGAGGCTCTGGCCGGCCGCGTAAAGCGCGGCGATGCCCATCAGGAGCGACATCGGGATGCTCAGCGCCAGGACCCAGGTGTCGAGGCTGCCGCCCAGGGCCCAGACCAGGACGGCGACGGCCAGCAGGCCGCCGACGACGAGATTGACGCCGAGGTCCCGGCCGACGGCGCCGACCAAGTGCCCCTGGTCGTAGACCTTGATCCAGCGGACCCCGGGGGGCAGCGCGGGCGCGGTTCCGGCGAGCGCCGCGGCGACGGCGCGGGTCACGGGGACGGTCGAGGCGCCCGGCTGTTTGAAGATCGTCAGGGCCAGCGCCGGGCGGCCGTCCAGAAGCAGGGCGTTGAGCGTCGGCACGGCGGAGCGCACGACGCGGGCGAGCGCGCCGAGCGGGATGGGGCCGCCCGGCCCGGCGACCGGGACGGCCTCGAGCTCCGCGGCCGTCGTCGGAAGGTTGCGAGCCTCGATGAACACGTCCTGATGGCCTTCGGACAGGTAGCCGCCCGGCGTCAGGAGGACTTGTTTCTTGAGCGCGTCCGTCAAGGCGGTGACGGGAACCTGATAGTGATGCAGCGCCGCCAAGTCGGGCTGGACCCAGAGAGCCTCCTCGCCGCTGCCGTAGGCGTCGACGCGCTGGACGCCGGGAAGCGCGCGCAGGGCGGGGACGACGTCCGACTCGACGGCGCGCAGGGCCCGGGCCGGCGCGACGGAGGCCGGCAGTTCCAAGGCGTAGTCGGCCACCTCGTTGATCGCGTTGCCCATGATCTGGGCCATGGGCTGGACGGAGGCCGGCAGGTCTCCCCGGGCCAGGTCGAGGGCTCCGTTGACGGCCTGGAGGTCCGACTCCGCGCGGCTGCCTTCCTGAAAGCGCACGTCGACCTCGGCCGTGCCGTCGCCCATCGTCGAGCGGACCGAGGCAAGGCCGGGCAGGGCCAGGAGCCGCCCCTCGACGGGGGTGACGACCTGGGTCTCGAGCTCCACGGCGGAGGCGCCCGGCTCGTGGGCGACGACGCTGATCTGCGGGAAGTCGAAGCGCGGCAGGACCTCGACGGGGATCCTGTGCCAGGCGTAGAGGCCGTAGGACAGCAGTCCGCCGTAGACCAGAGCCCACAGCGCGGGCTTGGCCAGGAGCCTTCTCGCCGCCGTCGGCGCGCCGCTCTCGGTCATCAATCGGGAGGCTGGTAAGCCTTGGAGACGCCGCGGTGGTATTCCAGGTAGGCGCCGGCGACGACGACCCGCTCGCCGCCCGCCAAGCCGCTTTCGATGAAGGTCTCCCAGCCGCGAGCGGGACCGGGGCGAACCTGCCGCGGCTCGTCGCCGGAGGACGTGCGCACGACCACCCACCAGCGCCCCCGGTCGAGGATCAGGGCCCGCGTCGGCACCGCGGGCAGGGCGACGACGGGGCCGTCGAGGGTCACGGTTCCGAACAGCCCGTTGCGCCAGCCGGGCCTGGAGGAGACGGGCAGAAGGGCCGCGGACTCCCCGCCGTCGGCGCGCAGGAGGCCGAACTTGGCGCAGACCCGGACCGGCACGGGGCGCCCCGACCCGGCCGGGACGAAGACGCCCTTCAGCCCGGGGCGGACCTCGTCGAGGTCGGTCCCGTAGAACGCCGCCTTGAGCCAGAGCCCGCCGGACGCCGCGCAGCCCGTCGGCCGCCCGCTTCCCCAGGCCAGGGGAGGTTCGACTTGAGCGTAAGCCCGGTAGCGCGCGCTCACGGTGCTGGTCCGGACCAGCATCGTCCCCGCGTCGCCCGGGGTCGCGGCTTGGGCGATGCCCGCGGCGCACGCGAGGGCCCAGCCCCACAGGAGCGGGCGGGCGTATTGTTTGGACGGCGTTGTCGGTGAAAACATGATCGGATGAATCCTCGTCGAGAGATTTAAACGGCGTCGAAGCGCGGCGAAACGCACGCGAGGCGGCCGCGAGGGCGCGGCCGCCGGAGGATCAGGCCAGCGGCGGGGCGAGGATGCGGACGGAGGCGTCCGCCGCGAGCAGACGCGGCGGAAGGATCCGGGCGAAGAGCGCGGCGCGCGGAGGAGAGCGTCCCCGCGCCGCCGGCGGA
>JAGWRY010000402.1 GCA_028869495.1 Elusimicrobiota bacterium
GCCAGCGTCCCCGACCTCGTCGCCTGGGCCGAGGACGCCCGCGCCTCCGGCGACCTCGCCGCCGCGCGCCGCGCCGCCGCCCGGGCGCGCGCGCTCGCGCCGGAGAACGCGTCGGTCCGCGAGGAGCTGGCGGCCAATCGCCTGCTCGAGCGGCGCCGCGCGGCCGAGAGTCGCCGGACGAAGAAGAGGATCGCGCTGAAGCCTAGGGGGCGGTAGGCGGGACGGGCGCCGCCCCGGTCGAGGACGACGGCGGCGCGGGGACGCCCGGAGCCGCCGCGGCGGACGCCGGCGGCGCGTCCTCGTGGGCGATGCCGAGCGTGTAGGAATCCTCGTCCAGGGAAAAGCGCAGGTCGACGAGCGCGATCTTGCCGTCCTCGACGCGCACGAAGCGGCGGCGCGGCTGGTCCGCGGCGGGGATCGGGGTCCACTCGCCGACCGGAGGCAGGTTCCACTGCTCGAGGCGGATCAGGCGGTTGCCGGCCGGCAGCTTCAGCGGCAGGGTCCGCGTCTGCGACTTGGGGCCGATCGGCGTGTGCCCCGCGTCGACGCCGTCGACGAAGACCTGCGTGTAGGAGACGCCGTCGTCTTCCGGCGTCGGCACGAGCTCGGAGACTGTCAGGATGAAGTTCGGGTTCACGACCGCCGGCGGCGGCGGCGGGGGCGGAGGCGCGGGAGCGGGCGCGACGGGCGCGACGGAGACGACCGACGTCCGCGGCGCCGCGCAGGCGGCGGCCAGGGCCAGGACGGCGAGAAGGGCGGCGCGCTTCACTTGGCCAGGACCCTCAGCGAGTACTTGTCGCGCACGTTGTTCTGCGCCGGGTCGGACGGCATCAGCCGGACCTCGTAGGTGCCGCGGTTCAGCTGGGCCGTCAGCGACAGAGGGTCGCCGGGCTTGCCGGCCGGGGTCTCGGCGACCTGTTTGTAGTCCTGGTCGTAGAGCGTGATGCTCGGCGACACGTTGAAGACGCCGGTCAGGTCGATCTCGACGGCGCCGTTCTGATAGAGGTTGAACACGTACCAGTCCTGGTCGCCCTTCGGCGCGAAGTAGCCGTCGACCGAGCCGCCGACGTCGAGCGCCTGCGCGGTCGCCGTCGAGTCGTTGGGCTCCCACTCGAGGCCGGCCTGCCAGGGGCTCAGCTTGGCGCTCAGCGTGTACGGGTCGCGGCTGTCGGCGCGCTTGCCGCTCTTCTCGGCGACGACCAGGTAGTAGTCGCCCTTCGTGACGCCCCAGTCGGTCATCACCTCGGGGCCCTCGGGGCCCATGTTGTCGACCGTGACCAGATTCTTGCCGAACGAGTCCTTCAAAGACAGCGTCAGGTCCATCCGCGGCACGCCCGAGACCTCGGCGCGCAGGAGCATCTTCGCGTCCGAGTCGACCGAGACCTTGTACCAATCGACGTCGCCGGCCGGCGCGATCGTGCCCTGGATCTGGTCCTGGCTGAACGGCGTCGCGTCGACGAGCTGGTCGTTCGGCTCGAACTCGGTGCGCCCCTGGTAGGGCAGGA
>JAGWRY010000403.1 GCA_028869495.1 Elusimicrobiota bacterium
CCGCGGAGAGCGACGGCGTCGGCGGCGAGGCCGGCGCGAGCGACGCCCCGGCCTCGCTCGGCGCGCCGCCGACCTCCGCCGGGACGGCGGGGACGTCCGTGACGGCCGCGCCCGCCGGCAGGACCGGCAGGAGCAGGGCCAGCCACGCCGCGAGAAGACCGCGCAGGACTCTCACGCTCACGCCTGTAAGGATAACACGCGCGCGCCCCGGGCGCCAGTGACGCGGATCCCGTCCCGGCGTTGAGCGCGCTCAACGCCGCGGCTTTGACGGACGCCGCCTAAAATAGTGTAATCGTTCAGGCGGGGCCGCTCCGCCGAACCGCGCGTGACGAAAGACTGGGGCCTCAAGGACCTGCTCGGCCTGGAACGGCTGGGCGCCGCAGAGATCGAGGCGATCCTCGACGAGGCCGCGTTTTTCAAGAAGTCCCCCCCGAAGCCGCTCCTCGCCGGGCGCCTGGCCGCCTTCCTGTTCGCCGAACCTTCGACGCGCACGCGTTCGTCCTTCGAGGCCGCCGCGCTCCGTCTCGGCGCCGAGGTCCTCGGCTTCTCGACCGCGGGCTCCTCGCTCGCGAAGGGCGAGACCCTGCTCGACACGATGCTCAACCTGCAGGCCGTCGGCGTCACGCACTTCATCGTGCGCCACGAGCGCTCGGGCGTGCTCGAGCCGCTCGCGCCGAAGGTCGCGGCCTGCGTCGTCAACGCCGGCGACGGCCGCCACGAGCACCCGACGCAGGCCCTGCTGGACCTCTTGACCCTGCGCGAGCGCTGGGGCTCGTTCCGGGGCCGCAAGGTCGTGATCCTCGGCGACGTCCTGCACAGCCGCGTCGCGCGCTCGAACCTGTTCGCGCTCAAGAAGCTCGGCGCGCGCGTGACCTTCTGCGGGCCGACGCCGCTGGTCCCCGACGCCTTCGCCGAGCTCGGCGCGCGCGTCGAGCACGACGTCGAGAAAGCGCTGGACGGCGCCGACGCGGTCAACGTCCTGCGCCTCCAGCTCGAGCGCATGGAGCAGGGCTTCGTGCCGTCGCTGGCCGACTACGCGCTCGCCTACCGGCTGACGCCGGAGCGCCTGGAGCGGATGAAGCCCGACGCCGTCGTCCTGCACCCGGGGCCGATGAACCGCGGCGTCGAGATCGACTCCGAGGTCGCCGACGGCCCGCGCTCGGTGATCCTCGAGCAGGTCGCCAACGGCGTCTTCGCGCGCATGGCCGTCCTCGCCTTATGCGACCGGGCGCGGACGGCGGGGAGGACGCGTGGCTGAGCGGACGCTGATCGCCGGCGGCCTGCTGATCGACCCCGCGCGCGGGGTCGAGGCGGTCCGCGACGTCCTGATCGAGGACGGCCGCGTGAAGGACGCCGCCGCCGGCCTGTCGCGCAAGCCCGCCCTGAAGGGCGTGCCGACGCTCGACGCGAAGGGGCTCTGGGTGATCCCGGGCCTCGTCGACATGCACGTGCACCTGCGCGAGCCGGGCCGCGAGGGCGACGAGACGATCGCGACCGGGACGCGCGCCGCCGCCGCCGGAGGCGTGACGACGGTGCTGGCGATGGCCAACACCGAGCCGCCGACGGACGCGCCGTCGCGGCTCGCCGTCCTGCGCGCGAAGGCCGCCGCCGACGCCGCGGTGAACGTCCTCTTCGCCGGCGCGCTCACCGTCGGACAGAAGGGCGAGCGGCTGACCGAGTTCGCGCGCCTGCGCGAGGCCGGCGCGGCCGCGCTGTCCGACGACGGGCGCCCGGTGATGAGCGCCGGGCTCTTCCGCCGCGCGCTCGAGTACGCGAAGGACCTGGGCCTCCTCGTGATCGACCACTGCGAGGACCTGACCCTGTCGGCCGGCGCCTGCATGAACGACGGCGCGCCGGCCCTGCGCAAGGGCCTGACCGGCGCGCCCTGGGCCGCCGAGACCGTGCAGGTCGTCCGCGACGTGGCGCTGGCCGAGCTGACCGGCGCGCGCGTCCACCTCGCGCACCTCTCCTGCGCGGCGTCCGTCGAGGCGGTCCGTCGGGCGAAGAAGCGCGGCGTCCCGGTGTCGGCCGAGGCCTGTCCGCATCACTTCGCGCTGACGGACGAGATGATCCCGGGCTACGACGGGGATTGGCGGATGAATCCGCCCTTGCGTTCCTCGCGGGACAGAACGGCGCTCTTGGACGGCCTTGCCGACGGCTCGATCGACGCGATCGCGACCGACCACGCGCCGCACGGCTGCGCGGCGAAGGGCGCCGGCTTCGACCTCGCCCCGAACGGCGTGATCGGCCTGGAGACCTCGCTGGCGGCCGCGCTGACCGAGCTGTTCCACGCCAAGGTCCTGACGCGCCGCAAGCTCGTCGAGCGGATGTCGTCCGCGCCGGCGGCGCTCCTGGGGCTCAAGGGCAAGGGGACGCTGGCCCCGGGCGCCGACGCCGACCTCGTCCTCGTCGACCCGGACGAGGCCTGGACGCCGCGCGCGCCGTTCCTGTCGAAGAGCCGCAACGCGCCGCTGGCCGGGCGCCGCCTGAAGGGGCGCGTCCGCCTCACCCTCGTCGCCGGACGGACGGTCCATGCTCTATGAGTCGCTCGCCGGGCCCCTGCTGTTCCGCCTCGACGCCGAGACGGCGCACGAGGAGGTCTCGGGCCTGATGGCCCTGCTCGCCGTCGTCCCCGGCGGCGCGGCCCTGCTGTCGGCGCTGACCGGCCGCGGCGCCTCCGGCCTCGAGCGGACCGTCTTCGGCCTGCGCTTCCCGAACCCGCTCGGCCTGGCCGCCGGCTTCGACAAGGACGGGCGCCTCGTCTCCGTCCTGCCCGCGCTCGGCTTCGGCTTCCTCGAGATCGGCTCGGTGACCCTCGAGCCCCAGCCCGGCAACCCCCGCCCGCGCCTCGTCCGCGTCCCGGACGCGCGCGCGCTGATCAACCGGATGGGCTTCAACGGCGACGGCGCGCGCGCGGTCGCGCGGCGCCTGGCCGCGGCGCCGCGCCCGGCGGTCCCGCTCGGGATCAACCTCGGGCTCAACAAGGGCGTCTCCGCCGAGGACGCCCCCGCCGCCTACGCGCGGACCTTCCGCATCCTCGCGGAGCACGGCGACTACTTCGTCGTCAACGTCTCCTCGCCGAACACCCCCGGCCTGCGAGCCCTGCAGGCGGCCAAGGACCTGGCCGCGGTCCTCGAGACGGTGCAGGAGGCCAACCCCGCGCGCAAGCCGGTGCTCGTCAAGCTCGCGCCGGACCTGGCCGACGAGGACTTCGCGTCCGCCGTCGCGACGGCCGAGCGCCTCGCGCAGGGCCTCGTCGTCTCGAACACGACGCTCTCCCGCGACGGCGTCCCGGAGGCGCTCCGCGGCGAGCCCGGGGGCCTCTCCGGCGCGCCGCTCAGAGGCCGGGCGACCGAGCTCGTGCGCCGCGCCCGCGCGCTGACGCGCCTGCCGATCGTCGGCGTCGGCGGGATCGAGAGCGCCGGCGACGCCCGCGAGCGCCTGGACGCCGGCGCCGACCTGGTCCAGCTCTACACGGGCCTCGTCTACGGCGGGCCGCGCGCGCCGAAGCGGATCCTGCGCGGCCTGGAGGCCTCCGCATGACGCAGGTCATCGTCGCCCTCGACGTGGACACGATCAAGCGCGAGGAGGAGCTCCTGCGGGCCCTCAAGGGCGTGATCGTCTGGTACAAGGTCGGCCTGCGCCTGTTCACCGCGCACGGCAAGCGCGCCGTCGACCTCGTGCGCAAGTCCGGCGGCAAGGTCTTCCTGGACCTCAAGCTCCACGACATCCCGCAGACCGTCGCGCACGCGGTCTCGGAGGCGCAGAAGCTCGGCGTCGACGCGGTCTCCCTGCACCTGCTCGGCGGCCACGACATGGTGCGCGCGGCGGCCGACGTCTCGCCGCGTCCGCGCCTGTGGGGCGTGACCGTCCTGACCAGCATGGGCCCGAAGGACGTGCAGCTGATCCATCCGGACGCGCGCGTGCCGGCCCTGGTCGAGTCGCTGGCCCGCCTCGGCAAGGACGCCGGCGCGGACGCGACGATCTGTTCGCCGAGCGACGTCGCCGAGCTGCGCCGCCGCCTGCCGAGCCTGGACCTCAAGTTCGTGACGCCCGGCATCCGGCCGCGCGGCGCCTCGCTCGACGACCAGGCCCGCGTGACGACGCCGGGCGAAGCCGCCGCGCTCGGCATCGACTACGTCGTCGTCGGGCGCCCGATCACGCGCGCGCCGGACCCGAGGAAGGCGGCGCTCGACATCCTGGCCGAGATGCAGGCGGCCGCGCCGGGCGCGCTCGTGCGCCCGCGCGGCGCCCGGAGGGACGCATGAACGTCGAAGAGCTCTTCACGAGGCACGGCGCCCTGCTCAAGGGGCACTTCCTGCTCTCGTCGGGACTGCACAGCGACCGCTATCTCCAGTCGGCCCTCGTGCTGGCCGATCCCGCCGCGGCCGAGGCCCTCGGCCGGGCGCTCGCCGCGAAGATCCCGGCGAAGCCGGACCTCGTGGTGTCCCCCGCGATGGGCGGCCTGATCATCGGCCAGGAGGTCGCGCGCGCCCTCGGGGTCAAGCACTACTTCACGGAGCGCACGGACGGGACGATGGCGCTGCGCCGCGGCTTTCAAATCCATCCGGGGCAGAAGATCTTGGTCGTCGAGGACGTCGTCACCACCGGCAAGTCCACGAAAGAAGTCTTCTCCGTCCTCCGCGCCTCCGGCGCGGAGGTCTCCTCGGCCTGCTCGATCGTCGACCGCTCCGAAGGCCGCGCGGACCTCGGCGTGCCGTACGCGGCGCTGTGGACCGTCTCGGTCCCCGTCTGGACCCCCGACGCCTGCCCGCCGTGCCGGGCGGGCGTGCCCGTCGTGAAGCCCGGAAGCCGCAAGGAGTTGAAAAATGCCTAGCGCGACCCTCACCTACCGCAAGTCGGGCGTGGACATCGACCTCGCCGACAAGCTGGTCGACCACATCCAGAAGAAGGCCCCGGCGATCGGCGGCTTCGCGGGCCTCTTCCCGCTCTCACTCGACGGAGAGGGGCCTTGGGACCTCGTCGCCTGCACCGACGGGGTCGGGACCAAGCTGAAGCTCGCCTTCGCGCTCGACAAGCACGATACGATCGGCATCGACCTCGTCGCGATGTCGGTCAACGACCTGATCTGCTGCGGCGCCAAGCCCTTGATCTTCCTCGACTACTACGCGACCGGGAAGCTCGACCTGCGCCGCTCGAAGAAGATCATCGCGGGCATCATGGAGGGCTGCCGCCAGGGGCGCTGCGTGCTCCTCGGCGGCGAGACCGCCGAGATGCCCGGGATGTATCCGCCCGGCGAGTACGACCTGGCCGGCTTCGCGGTCGGCGTCGTCAATCGCCGCCAGGTGATCGACGGCTCGAAGATCTTCCCCGGCGACCTGCTCCTCGGCCTGCCCTCGTCGGGCCTGCACTCGAACGGCTACTCGCTCGCGCGCCGGATCTTCAACAGCCCGCGCGACCTGTCGCGCTGGGGCAAGACCCTGCTGACGCCGACGCGGATCTACGTCGAAGAGATCGCGGCCCTGCAGGCGGCCTTCCGCCGCGCGGAGCGGATCATCGTCGGGCTCTCGCACGTGACCGGCGGCGGTCTGGTCGAGAACGTGCCGCGCATCCTGCCGCGCGGGCGCAAGGCGGTCTTCCGGAAGGACGCGTGGAAGCGCCCCCCGATCTTCGACGAGATCCAGCGCCGCGGCAACGTGCCCGAGCGCGAGATGTGGCGGACCTTCAACATGGGCCTCGGGCTCGTGATCGCGATCCGGCCCGACAGCCTCGACATCGCCCGCCGGGCCCTGCCCGAGGCGCGGCTCGTCGGCGAGATCGTCGAGGGCAGGCACGAGGCGGAGATCGTCTGATGGAGAAGATCGCGGTCTTCGCGTCCGGCGAGGGGACGAACCTCCAGGCCCTGCTCGAGGCCTGCGCCGACGGCCGCGTTCGGGGCGAGATCGCCCTCGTCGTGTCGAACAAGCCCGGGGTCGGGGCCCTGCGCCGCGCCCAGCGCGCGGGCGTCGAGACGCTCGTCTCGGCGCCCGAGGACTGCGCGACGCCGGACGAGTACAACGCGCGTCTCGCGCACGAGTGCACGACGCGCGGGATCGGCCTGATCTGCCTGGCCGGCTTCATGCTGAAGCTGAAGCCCCCGCTCCTGCGCGCGTTCCCGGGGCGCATCCTGAACGTGCACCCGTCGCTGCTGCCGGCCTTCGGAGGGCAGGGGATGTTCGGGCGCAAGGTCCACGAGGCGGTGCTGGCCTCCGGGGCGAAGGTCTCCGGCGCGACCGTGCACGTCGTCGACGAGGAGTACGACCGCGGCCCGATCGTCCTGCAGACGGCGGTGCCGATCCTGCCGACGGACTCGCCGGAGACGCTGGCCGCGCGCGTGCGCGCGCAGGAGCACTGGATCTATCCGCGGGCGGCCGCGCTGTTCTGCGAGGGCCGCCTGAAGGTCGCCGACCGCCGCGCCGAGATCCTCCCGTCGCCGCGCGACGCCTCGGCGCGCGTCAAGCGCGCCCTGCTCTCGGTCTCCGACAAGACCGGCGTCGTCGAGCTCGCGCGCGGCCTGCACGACCTCGGCGTCGAGCTCGTCTCGACCTCGGGCACCGCGAAGGCGCTGACCGAGGCCGGCGTGCCGGTCCGCCCGCTCGACACGATGACCGGCTTCCCGGAGATCCTGGACGGCCGGGTCAAGACCCTGCATCCGAACGTGCACGGCGCGATCCTCCTGCGCCGCAAGGACCCGAAGCAGGCGCGCGAAGCCGAGCTGTTCGGACTGGAGCCGATCGATCTCGTCGTCGTCAACCTCTACCCGTTCGCGAAGACCGCGGCGGCCGCGCCGTCGCCGTACGACCCGTCCGTCATCGAGCAGATCGACATCGGCGGGGTCGCGCTGATCCGCGCCGCCGCGAAGAACTTCGAGGACGTCGCCGTCCTGACCTCCCCCGGCGACTACGCGTCGACGCTGGCCGAGCTGACCGCCTCGCAGGGCCGCCTCGGCGGCGAGACGCGGCGCCGCCTGGCCCTGGCCGCGTTCCAGCACACGGCCGCCTACGACGCGATGATCGCGAAGGCCTGGTGCGGCGAGGCCGGCGAGGCGCCGTGCGCCGAGCTCTTTCCCCCGGCCCTGTCCCCGCGCCTGACGAAGGTGCAGGACCTGCGCTACGGCGAGAACCCGCACCAGAAGGCCGCGCTCTACGCCAACGAGAACGGGGCGTCGTTCACCCAGCTCCACGGCAAGGAGCTCTCGTACAACAACCTGCTCGACGCGGCGGGGACCTGGGACGCGGTCTGCGACTTCGCCGAGCCGGCGGCCGTCGTCTTCAAGCACGTGACCCCCGCCGGGATCGGCGTCGGGCGCACGCTCGACGAGGCCTTCGCGCGCGCCTGGGCCGGCGACCCGCTGTCGGCCTTCGGCGGCGTGCTCGCCTTCAACCGCCCGGTCGGCCGCGCGATCGCCGAGTCGCTGTCGAAGCGCTTCGTCGAGGTCCTCGTCGCCCCCGGCTACGAGCCGGAGGCCCTCGAGCTGCTGAAGAAGAAGCCGAACGTCCGCCTGCTGGTGCGCACGAAGCCGCCGACGAAGGCCCTCCAGCTGCGCTCGATCGGCGACGAGGTCCTCGTCGCCGAGCCCGACCGCGCGGTCGCCGGCCCCGAGTGGCGCTCGGCCGCCAAGCGCGCGCCGACCCCGGCCGAGGAGAAGGCCCTGCGCTTCGCGTGGACCGCCTGCAAGCACGTGAAGTCGAACGCGATCGTGCTGGCCGGGCCTGACGCGACCGTCGGCATCGGGGCCGGGCAGATGTCGCGCGTCGACTCGGTCCACATGGCGGGCGTCAAGCTCAAGCTGTGGCTCCGGGACAACCCGGCCCCGCCCGCGCTGGTCCTGGCCTCCGACGCCTTCTTCCCGTTCCGCGACGGCATCGACGCCGCGTCGACTTTGGGCGTCACCGCGATCGTCTCGCCCGGCGGCTCGGTCCGCGACGCCGAGGTGCTCGCGGCCGCCGACGAGCACGAGCTCGCGATGATTTTCACTGGGATGAGACACTTTAGACATTGAACTCCGGAAACGCACCTATCCGGCCCATTTGCACAAGCCCCATCCGACTGCTAACGACTATCGCTGAACGGAGCGACCGAGCATGAAGAGCTTCTCCTATCTGATCGCTTTGACGGCGCTGCTAGCGGGATGCTCATCCATCACCGTCGTAAACAACGACAATCATCCGAATGTTTCCAGCTTTACGGTCATCCCCAATCTGACGATTCCCGAGAATGCTTTGGGGTCATCGCACCTTTTTGACACGACAGAGGCAGACACGGACTTCTCCAATTTCGTCGAACGCGTCATCATGTCCTTTGGCCTCCGAGTCATCGAAAGGCCTCCCTTCAAGTTCCTGCAAACGACTTCGAGCGACAAGTCGCCCAATGTTGGAACGACCAGCGCGAGGACCATGGATGTGGTTGCCATGGAAAACGACACGAAGGCCGACTACATCGTCATCACATACGAAAAAGACAACTCCGTCCGGATTATCAGACGGTCTGACCGGACGCTCATGGCATCTTTCAGCTTAGACACGAATCCCGAAACCGCTCAAAGTCAGGTTCATTCAGCACTCGTCGCGGCGAATCTCCTGAAGGATAAATGGACCGTTTCGTCGTGTCGCATTAAGCGATAATCGCCGCACGCAGCACCACGATTTAACCCAAGGATCACCCACTCAATGAACGACAAGGCTTGGCTGGCTCTCGAAGACGGGACCGTCTTCGCGGGGCGCGCGTGCGGCGCGGCCGGCGAGACGTCGGGCGAGGCGGTGTTCAACACGGCGATGACCGGCTATCAGGAGGTCCTGACCGACCCCTCGTACTGCGGCCAACTCGTCGCGATGACCTACCCGCAGATCGGCAACTACGGGATCACGGCCGGCGACCACGAGTCGGCGCGCCCCCGCCTGTCCGGCTTCGTCGTGCGCGAGCTCTGCCGCCGTCCGTCGAACCACGAGTCGGTCGAGAGCGTCCCCGACTTCCTGAGCAAGCACGGGATCGTCGCGATCGAGAGGCTCGACACGCGCGCGCTGACGCTGAGGCTGCGCGAGAAGGGCGCCCTGCGCGGCGTGATCTCGACGCTGGACGGGGACGCGAAGCGGCTCGTCGCCAAGGCGCGGGCGACCCCCTCAATGTCGGGACGCAACCTCGCGGAGGCCGTCACCTGCGAGAAGCCCTACGCGTGGACGGACGGGGTCTCCCCGAAGGCCGACCTGCACGTCGTCGTGATGGACTTCGGGGTCAAGTACGGGATCCTGCGCTGCCTGGCCGCGATCGGCGCCCGGGTCACCGTCGTGCCGGCCTCGACCTCGGCCGCGGACATCCTGCGCCTGAAGCCCGACGGGATCCTGCTCTCGAACGGTCCCGGCGACCCCGAGCCGCTGACCGCGGCGATCGAGACGATCAAGGCCCTGATCCCCGAGCGCCTGCCGATCTTCGGCATCTGCCTCGGCCACCAGCTGCTGGGCCTGGCCCTCGGCGGCCGCACGTTCAAGCTGAAGTTCGGCCACCACGGCTCGAACCACCCGGTCAAGGACCTGGCGACCGGCAGGATCGAGATCACCTCGCAGAACCACGGCTTCTGCGTGGACCTCGCGTCGCTGCCGAAGGAGGTCCGCACGACGCACGTGAACCTCAACGACGGGACGTCCGAGGGGATGGAGCACGCGACCCTCCCCGTCTTCTCGGTCCAGCACCACCCGGAGGCCTCGGCCGGGCCGCACGACAGCCGCTATCTGTTCGACCGCTTCCGCGCGCGGATGCGCGAGCGCCGGGAGAGCCTCGCCCGATGACGCTCGTCTTGGCCGCCGCGGCCGTCGCGCTCCTGCCGATCGGGCTCTACGCCTGGCGCGAGCACAAGACGAGCACGCCGTCCCTGCAGTGGCCGGTCCTCGCGCAGATCCTCGGGCTCGCGTACGAGGCCGAGCCGCCGCGCATGTCCGGAGCCTGGAACGGGCGCCGCGTCGCGATCGAGACCGCGGCGCCGGGCGCGACGATGACGGCCTGGCTCGGCGCCGCGACGCGCGTGCGCGCCGAGTGCGGTCCGAAGGAGCTGGTCGCCCGGCGCGCCGGGATCGTCCTGCCCGACCCGGTCGCGCCCGCCGACGCGGCGTTCCGCGACCGCCTGCTCGCCCGCTGCAGCGAGAAGGCGGCGGGCCCGACGATCTTCGACGCCGCGATGCAGCGGCGCCTGGCCGCCCTGCCCCACGTGGACTTCGTCGGCGCGGACACGCGCGTCGTCTGGAGCCTGCCCGCCGTCAAGGACCCCGACGCCGTCGAGGCCGCGCTCGGCGCCCTCTGCGCCGTCGCCGACGCCCTCGAAAGCTTCCCCCAGGGAGGAGCCCCGTCCCGTGCCTAAAAGAACCGACCTCAAGAAGATCCTCGTCGTCGGCTCCGGCTCGATCGTCATCGGCCAGGGCTGCGAGTTCGACTACTCCGGCACGCAGGGGCTCAAGGCCCTGCGCGAGGAGGGCTACGAGACCGTCCTGATCAACTCGAACCCGGCGACGATCATGACGGACCCCGAGATCGCCGACCGGACCTACCTCGAGCCGCTGACGCCCGAGTTCCTCGACATGGTCCTCGCGGCCGAGAAGCCGCAGGCGATCCTGCCGACGCTGGGCGGGCAGACCGCGCTGAACCTGACCGTCGCCGCGGCCGAGCGCGGGATCCTGAAAAAGCACGGCGTCGAGATCCTCGGCGCGCGCCTGGACACGATCCGCAAGGCCGAGGACCGCCAGCTGTTCAAGTCCGCGATGCAGAAGATCGGCATCGACCAGCCGCGCTCGGCGATCGTCAGCGACGAGTCGGACCTGAAGCGCGTCGCGCGCGAGCTGGGCTTCCCGATCATCGTGCGCGCGTCGTTCACGCTCGGCGGCGCCGGCGGCGGCATCGCGTACCACTTCGAGGAGCTCCGCGCGCGCGTGCACACGGCGCTCGAGATGAGCCCGGTCAAGAAGGTCCAGCTCGACGAGTCGATCATCGGCTGGAAGGAGTACGAGCTCGAGGTCATGCGCGACCGCGCCGACAACTTCGTCGTCGTCTGCACGATCGAGAACGTGGACCCGATGGGCGTGCACACCGGCGACTCGATCACGGTCGCCCCGTCGCAGACGCTGACCGACCGCCAGTATCAGGAAATGCGCGACGACGCGAAGCGCATCGTCTCCGAGATCGGCGTCGAGACCGGCGGCTGCAACATCCAGTTCGCGGTGAACCCGCGCGACGGGCGCCGCGTCGTCATCGAGATCAACCCGCGCGTGTCGCGCTCGTCGGCGCTCGCGTCGAAGGCGACGGGGTTCCCGATCGCGAAGCTGGCCGCGAAGCTCGCGGTCGGCTACACGCTCGACGAGCTCCCGAACGACATCACGAAGGCGACGCCGGCCTGCTTCGAGCCGGCGATCGACTACGTCGTCGTCAAGGCGCCGCGCTTCGCGACCGAGAAGTTCGGCGAGCTCCCCCTCGACACCGCGATGAAGTCGGTCGGCGAGACGATGGCGATCGGGCGCACGTTCAAGGAGGCCCTGCAGAAGGCCCTGCGCGGGCTCGAGAGCGGCAAGAAGGGGCTCGAGGGCGCCCCCGGCGGCGACACGGAGACCCTGCTCCAGCGGGTCGCGACGCCCAGCTCGACGCGCCTGCACCACGTGAAGACCGCGCTGTCGCTCGGGATCCCCGTCGAGCGCGTCGCCGAGGTCTCGAAGATCGACCCGTGGTTCCTGAGCCAGATGAAGGAGATCGCCGACTTCGAGCGCGCCCTCGCGTCGGCCCCGCTCGACGCCGAGACCCTGCGCGAGGCCAAGAGCCTCGGCTTCTCGGACGCGCAGATCGCGCGCGCGAAGGGCCTCACGGAGCCGGCCGTGCGGGCCCGGCGCCGGCGCCTGGGCGTGCGGCCGTCGTACAAGCTGGTCGACACCTGCGCCGGGGAGTTCCCCTCGCGGACGCCGTACTTCTACTCGACGTACGACGCCGCGAGCGACGACCTCGGGGCGGAGAAGCCCGCGAAGAAGGTCATGATCCTCGGCTCCGGCCCGAACCGGATCGGCCAAGGCATCGAGTTCGACTACTGCTGCGTCCAGGCCTCGCAGGCCCTGCGCGAGGCGGGGTGGCGCTCGGTGATGGTCAACTGCAACCCGGAGACGGTCTCGACCGACTACGACGCCTCCGACCGCCTCTACTTCGAGCCGCTGACGCTCGAGGACGTCCTCGAGATCGTCGACCGCGAGCGGCCGGACGGCGTGATCGTCCAGTTCGGCGGGCAGACCCCGCTGAACCTGGCGGTCGCCCTCGAGAAGGCCGGCGTGCCGATCCTCGGCACGAAGCCGACCGACATCGACGTCGCCGAGGACCGCCGCCGCTTCGGCGCCGCGCTCAAGAAGCTGCGGATCCTGTCGCCGGAGTCCGGCATCGCTTCGGCGCCCGAGGCCGCGCTGAAGATCGCGCGCCGCATCGGCTACCCCGTCATGGTGCGCCCGAGCTACGTGCTCGGCGGCCGCGCGATGGAGATCGTCTACGACGACGCCGCGCTCGCCGACTATTTCGAGCGCGCGCGCCGCGCGTCGAAGCACCCGTCGATCCTGATCGACCGCTTCCTCGCCGACGCGGCCGAGCTCGACGTCGACGCGGTCTGCGACGGCAAGGACGTGTGGATCTCGGGCGTGATGGAACACATCGAGGAGGCCGGCGTGCACTCCGGCGACTCCGCCTGCACGCTCCCGCCGCACTCGCTGGCCCCGTCGATCCTCGAGACGATCCGCGAGCACACCCGCAGGCTCGCGCTCGAGCTGAGGGTCAAGGGCCTGGTCAACATCCAGTACGCGGTCAAGGACGGCGCGGTCTACGTGCTCGAGGCCAACCCGCGCGCGTCGCGCACCGTGCCCTTCGTCAGCAAGGCCGCGGGCCTGCCGGTCGCGCGCATCGCGACCTGGGTGATGATGGGCCGGCCGCTCAAGAAGCTGGTGCCCGCCGCCGCCCTCAAGGGCGCGGTCCCGCCGTACGCGGCGACGAAGGAGGCGGTCCTCCCGTTCATCAAGTTCCCGGGCGTCGACCCGCGCCTGGGCCCCGAGATGAAGTCCACCGGCGAGGTGATGGGCCTCGACGCGGACTTCCCGCGCTCCTTCGCGAAGAGCCAGCAGGCGGCGGGGCTGACCCTGCCGACCTCCGGCGGCGTCTTCATCTCGGTCCGCGACGAGGACAAGGCCGAGATCATGCACGTCGCGCGCGCGCTGCACCAGATGGGCTTCACGCTGGTTGCGACGCGCAACACCGCCGACTTCCTGAGCCGCCACGGCCTGCCGGCCGAGCGCGTCGCCAAGATCGGCGAGGGCAAGCCGGACGTCGTGGACCTGCTCAAGCAGAGGAACCTGTCGCTGGTCATCAACACGCCGTCGGGCAAGCGCTCGCGCGCGGACGGCTACCAGATCCGGCGCACGGCCCTCGAGCTCGACATCCCCTGCATCACGAACATCCGCAGCGTGAACGCCGCCGTCCACGCGATCTCCGTCCTGCAGGGAGCCTCGATGACCGTGCGCTCGCTCCAAGAGCGCTACCGCTCCCTGCCCTACCCCGTCAAGGTAGGCCTAAAGGCCTAGATGGTCCTGGGTCCGGCGGCCCGGTCCGGCTCCCGCGAATCCCCTTATAATGGGATCGTGAGACGGACCTTCGCCGCCGCGCTGTCCCTGGCCTGCGCCGCTCCGGCTCTCGCCGCGCCGCCCGGGCCGACGGTCGTCTCGGTCCGCAAGAGCGCCGAGGCCCTGCGCGACGCCGTCGCCGCCGACCCCAGCCCCGCCGACGCGCGCGTCCGCAACGCCGCGTTCTTCGAAGGCCTCCTGCGCGAGACGCCGTCGGCCCGCGCGAACCCCTACGCGATGGACCGCGAGCCGGTCAGCGGCGTCGAGGGCGGCGTGGACGCCATGCTTTCGACCGCGCGCGTGCGCGAGGAGACCTACCGCCTGACCCACCCCGCGCCGCCCGCGGAGCTCTCGACCGCGATGGACGAGGCCGCCTTCCTGCGCGGCGCGGACCGCGCGGTCGTCGACGCGAAGGGCCGGCTGAGCGGCGCCGAGATGGGCGCCTTCCTGTACCCGAAGGCCGACCCGAAGGACCCCGGCCGCGTGATCCTCAGCCCCTGGCTGAAGCTGATGACGACGCGCATCGGCGAAGCCTTCACGTACTCGACCCTGGTCCACGAGTCCGCGCACGCCGTCCAGCGCGCGCAGGGACGCCTGTCGCCGGTCAGGGTGGTCGACGACGAGGTCGAGGCCTTCCGCGTCGAGTACGAGTGGCTGTCGGTGATGGACCCGACCGGCGACCGATTGATCCGGCTCGACTCGGCCCTGCGCCTCTACGTCCCCCGCCACCCGAAGGACCTCGTCGCCGCGAAGTCGCTGGACTACCTCGACAAGCTGATGAAGCTCCGCGAGACCGGCGGCCAGGACGAGCCGCTGAAGGAATACGTGAAGGACCTCGGCTACCGCGACGGCGTGAACGGCGGCGACGGCCTCGCCCCTTAGAGCGCCTTCCGCCCGGACCGTCAGCGGCTCAGCTCGTCGAGCTTCGTCAGGCCCGCCTTCGCGTCGTCGTCGGCCGGATCGAGCGCGAGCGCGTCCTTCCACTTCTTGCGCGCGGACGCGAAGTCCCCCTTCTCGAACGCGAGCACGCCCTCCAGATAGGCCTGCTGAGCGAGATGGCCCCGATCGGCGCCGCTCGCGGAGGACGCGGCGGCCTTCGCCTCCGCCTTCGCCCGCGCCGGCGCCCATCTCTCGCCGCGGAGGAAGCGGCCCAGCCGGGCCTGCAGGGCGAGCGCGGTCTTCCGGTAGAACTCGAACTCCTTCCGGTTCGTGTACTTCGTCGGCTTGCCGCCCTGCGCGAGGTACTCCCGCGCGTCGTGCATCCAGCCGACGATGCAGTGCAGCTCCTGCGCGTCGTAGTCAGGCCGGTCGGCCCCGGCGTAGAGAGGACAGGCGAGCGGCTCCGAGGCGGGCGCGGACAGCCCCTTCAGGTCCGGGAGGAGCGCGGGCGGAGCGGCGTCAGCGACGGGCGCCGGAACGGCCGGCTTGACGGCCGCCGCCTTCTCGTGGGCGGCGCAGCCTGCGACGACGGCGGCGAGGACGGACAGGACGAGGGTTCCGATCTTCATGAGGGGCCTCCGGGAGTCGCGCACAGTATAGGCCGCGCCCGCCGGGATTCCATGCAGGAAGCGTTGCCGGAAGGTAAAACGTCGGAAAAAGCGGACCGGGCTCAGCGGCGCCGGCGTCCGGGCCCGCCGCCGCCCTTGCCGCCGCCCAGCATCAGGACTCCCCAAGGCCAGCCCAGCAGGATCCCGAGCAGGAAGCCGGCCAGCACGTCGCCAGGGTAGTGGGCGCCGACGTAGACGCGGCTGTAGCCGATCGCGAAGGCGGCCGCGGCGAAGGCCCAGGTCAGCGGCGGGTAGGCGACCGACAGGACGGAGGCCGCGGTGGCGACGTTCGAGGCGTGGTTCGACGGGAAGCCGTAGCGCCCGCCGATCGGCGCGCGCTGGATCACGGGCACGCCGGCGACGGTCGGACGCGGGCGCGCGACCAGCGGCTTGATCACGCGGTAGGCGATCATGTCGCTCGCGCCGACGGCGAGGGCGGCCACGACCAGCACCCTCAGCGCGCGGCGTTTCCCCTTCCACAGCCACAGCGCCGCGGCGGCCGGCGCCGCGCCGTAGACGAACCAGGCGCGCTTCTGCAGGTCGGTGATCACGGGCAGGACCGCGTCGAGGGCCGGGCCCGACCAGGCGCGGTTGACCTTGAGGAGCAGCCAGCGGTCGGCGCCGCCCAGGGCCACCAGCGGGGAGATCATGGGCGAGATTCTAACACATCGCGCGCAGGCGCCCGCCCAGGCAGGAACGTCGCTCCCGAGACTCGCGGCGGAGGACGGACGAAGGAGGCGACGACATGAGGACCTTGATCTTGACGGCGTGCGCCCTGCTGGCCGCGGCGGCCGGAGCGCGGGCGGCCGACGACGCCGCCGCGAAGACGGCGCGCGAGCGCCTGGTCGCGATGCACGAGAGAATGGCGGAGGTCCACCGGAAGGCGGCCGACTGCCTGAAGGCCGGCAAGCCGATCGAGGAGTGCCGCGCGCAGATGCGGAAGGACTGCCCGATGGCCCAGTCCGGCGCCTGCCCGTTCTGGGACGGCAAGCCGATGCGCGGGCGCGGGATGGGACGCGGCCGAGGGATGGGCCGGGGGCGCGGCATGGGCCCCGGGGCCGGGATGGGCCGGGGCATGGGTCCCGGCATGGGCATGGGCGCCTGCCCCGGCGCGGCGGACTGTCCCGCCCTCTCGAGCGGCGCGGCGACGGCGCCTTAGCCTCCGGCAGGACCCAGGCGTCTGGGGC
>JAGWRY010000404.1 GCA_028869495.1 Elusimicrobiota bacterium
AGGAAGGTCTCCTGCCCCTTCTTCTCCTCGAACGAGCGGATCGCGATCGCCGAGGTCACCTTCTCCTCGCCGGTCAGCGCCAGCAGGTTGACGACGGCCTTGCCGCGGCTCGTGCGGTTGCCCTCGGGGATCTCGTAGGCCTTCAGCGCGAACACGCGGCCGCGGTTCGTGAAGAACAGCAGGGTCGCGTGGGTGTCGGTCACGAAGAAGTGCTCGATCCAGTCCTCGTCCTTGACCTCGGCGCCGGTGATCCCCTTGCCGCCGCGTCCCTGGGCCTGGTAGGTCGTCGTCGGGATGCGCTTGACGTAGCCGGTGTTCGAGAGGGAGATGACGACCTCTTCCTTCTGGATCAGGTCCTCGAGGGTCATCTCGGCGGCCTCGGTCGTGATCTGGGTGCGGCGCGGCTCGCCGAACTGCTTCTTGACCTCCTCGATCTCCTTGACGATGATCGCGTAGACCTTCTTCACGTCGGCGAGGATGCCCTTCAGCTCGGCGATGCGCTTGACCAAGCCGTCGTACTCGGCCTGAAGCTCGTCGACCGACAGCTTCGTCAGGTTCGCGAGGCGCATCTCGAGGATCGCGTTCGTCTGGGCCTTCGACAGCTCGAAGGTCTCCATCAGTTCGGTCCGCGCGGCGTCGGTGTCCTTCGAGCCGCGGATGATCTTGATGACCCGGTCGATGTTCTTGACCGCGACGATCAGGCCCTCGAGGATGTGGGCCCGGTCCAGCGCCTTGCGCAGCTGGAACTTCGTGCGCCGGGTCACGACCGCGCGGCGGTGCGAGACGAAGTGGCCCAGCATGTCGCGCAGGCCGAGCACGCGCGGGCGCCCGTCGACGAGGGAGAGCAGGATCACGCCGAACGTGGTCTCCAGCTGGGTGTGCTTGAGCAGCTGATTGAGGACGACGTTCGCGTTGCCGTCGCGCTTGACCTCGATGACGACGCGCATTCCCTTGCGGTCGGACTCGTCGCGGATGTCGGAGATGTCGGGAATCTTCTTGTCGCGGACCAGGCCGGCGATCGTCTCGAGAAGGCTCGCCTTGTTGACCTGGTACGGGAGTTCCGTGACGATGATCGCCTGGCGGTTGCCCTTGATGTCCTCGATCTCGGTCTTCGACTGCACGCGCACCGACCCGCGGCCGGTCTCGAAATAGTCGCGGATGCCGGCCTTGCCGCGGACGATGCCGCCGGTCGGGAAGTCCGGGCCCTTGACGATCTTCATCAGCTCCTTCGTCTCGAGCTTCGGGTTGTTGATCAGTTCGATCGCCGCGTCGCAGACCTCGGACAGGTTGTGCGGCGGGACGTTCGTCGCCATGCCGACCGCGATTCCGGCCGAGCCGTTGATCAGCAGGTTGGGGACCTTCGCCGGCATCACGGTCGGCTCCGTCGTCGTGCCGTCGAAGTTCGGCGCGAAGTCGACCGTGTCCTGGTCGATGTCGGCCATGACTTCCTCGGCGATCTTCGCGAGGCGGCACTCGGTGTAGCGGTAGGCGGCGGCCGGGTCGCCGTCGACCGAGCCGAAGTTTCCCTGCCCGTCGATCAGCGGGTGCAGAAGCGAGAAGTCCTGGACCATGCGCACCATCGCGTCGTAGACGGCGGAGTCGCCGTGCGGGTGGTACTTCTTGAGCACCTCTCCGACGACGCCGGCGCACTTCGAATACTTCTTGTTGGAGGCCAGCCCCTCGTCGTGCATCGCGTACAGGATGCGCCGGTGGACGGGCTTCAGTCCGTCGCGCACGTCCGGCAGCGCGCGGCTGACGATCACCGACATCGAGTAGTCGAGGAACGAGCCGCGCATCTCCGCGCCGAGATCGCGCGGGAGGATGTTTCCGATCGGCTCGGGGGTCAGGTCCTGCTGGGGCTCGGGCTTGCTCATGATCTGTTCTCCGCGGGGGTCAGATGTCCAGGTTCTTGACTTCCTTCGCGTGCTTCTCGATGAACTGGCGGCGCGGCTCGACCTTGTCGCCCATCAGCGTCGTGAAGGCGATCTCGGCGTCGGCCGGATCCAGCAGGACGACCTTCAGCAGGCGGCGCCTCTTCGGGTCCATCGTGGTCTCCCAGAGCTGGTCCGGGTTCATCTCGCCGAGACCCTTGTAGCGCTGGATCTGCGCGCCGGAGCGGCCCGCCTCGCGCACGGACTCCAAGAGATCCCTCAGCGAGTAGCCGTCGGACTCGCCGTGGGCGGTCTTCGCGCGGAAGAGCGGCTTCGTCTTCTCGTCGCGGATGACCTCGTACCATTTGACGCTGAGGCCCATGTCCTCGAGCTTCTTGGCGACCGCGGCGAGCTTGCTCATCTCCCAAAACTCGACGTAGTCGGGCTCGAGAGACTCCTCGTCCGCCTCGCTGAGCGCGGTGTCCTCGCCCTCCTCGCCCTCGACGGGAGCCTTCACCGGCTTCTTGGCCGCCTTCTCCTCCTTCTCGGCCAGGAGCTTCGCCTTCTGCTCGGCGACGTAGGCGTCCCGGTAGGCCTTCCACTCCTTGTCCGAGTAGAAGAACCGGTACTCGCCGGCGCCCTCTTCGACGCGGTAGGCCGGATACTTCTTCTGCTCGTGGAACGCGGCGAAGTCCTCGAGATGCAGGCCCTTGCGCTCGACGTGCCGCAGCAGCGTCTCGAGCTCGGCGATCACCTTCAGCAGGTCGCGCAGATCCTCGCTGTCGAGCTTCTTCGACTTGCCGTTGGCCGGGTTGAACGCGGTGACCTCGACCGACGAGCGGCCCTCGTTGAGCAGCCACTGCTCCATCTTCTCGTCGTTGTCGACGTACATCTCGGTCTTGCCCTTCTTGACCTTATAGAGGGGCGGCTGGGCGATGTAGACGTGCCCGTTCTCGACCAGCGGCTTCATCTGCCGATAGAAAAACGTGAGCAGCAGAGTTCTGATGTGCTGTCCGTCCACGTCGGCGTCGGCCATGATGATCAGCTTGTGATAGCGGAGCTTGTCGAGCTTCAGGCCCTCGTCGCCCTCGCCGATGCCGGTGCCGATCGCGGAGATCAGCGTGCGGACCTCGTCGTTCGACAGGATCTTCACGAGCCGCGCCTTCTCGACGTTCAGGATCTTTCCTTTGATCGGAAGGATCGCCTGGAACTCGCGATTGCGGCCCTGCTTGGCCGAGCCGCCGGCCGAGTCTCCCTCGACGATGAAGAGCTCGGAATGCTCGGGGTCGCGCTCCTGGCAGTCGGCGAGCTTTCCGGGGAGCGACGAGCCGTCGAGGACGCCCTTGCGGCGCGTCAGCTCCTTGGCCTTGCGCGCCGCCTCGCGCGCCTCGGCGGCCGCGATGCTCTTCGCGCAGATCGACTTCGCGGTGGACGGGTTCTCCTCGAAGAAGGTCACCAACGCGTCGCCGACGACCGACTTCACGATCCCCTCGACTTCGGCGTTGCCGAGCTTCGTCTTCGTCTGCCCCTCGAACTGCGGGTTCGGGACCTTGACGCTGAGAACGGCGCACAGGCCCTCGCGAGCGTCGTCCCCGGTCACGGCGAAGTTCTTGCCCTTCAGCAGGTCGTACTTCTTGATGTAGTCGTTGATGACGCGGGTCAGCGCCGAGCGGAAGCCGGCCAGATGGGTGCCGCCCTCGTGCGTCTTGATGTTGTTGACGAAGGAGAACACGTTCTCCGAGTAGTCGGCGTTGTACTGGATCGCGAAGTCCACGCCGATGTCGTCCTTCTCCTTCGACATCATGATCGGCTCGGCGTGCATCGTCTTCTTGCTCGCGTTAAGGTGCTTGACGAACTGCGCGATGCCGCCCTCGTAGTGGAACGTGTGCTTCTTGTCCTCGCGCTCGTCGATGATCGAGATCTTCGCGCCGGCGTTCAGGAACGCGAGCTCGCGCAGGCGGTTGGCCAGCGTGTCGTAGGAGAACTGGTGCCCGTTGAAGATGTCGGGGTCGGGCTTGAACGAGATCTTCGTGCCGTGATCCTCGGTGTCGCCGACGGCCTTCACCGAGGACTCCGGCTTGCCGCGCTTGTAGTCCTGGATCCAGATCTTGCCGTCGCGGTGGACCTCCGCCTTCAGCCACTCGGACAAGGCGTTCACGCAGGTGACGCCGACGCCGTGCAGGCCGCCGGAGACCTTGTAGGCTCCCTTGTCGAACTTGCCGCCGGCGTGCAGGACGGTCAGGATGACCTCGAGGGCGGACTTGCCCTTGAACTTCGGATCCTTCATCGCGTCGACCGGGATGCCCGAGCCGTCGTCGGACACCGTCAAAGAGTTGCCCTGGTGGATCGTGACCGTGACGGTCGTGCAGCGGCCGGCGAGGATCTCGTCGACCGAGTTGTCGACGACCTCGTAGACGAGGTGGTGCAGGCCCGAGGGGCCGGTGCTGCCGATGTACATCGCCGGGCGCTTGCGCACCGCCTCCAGGCCCTCGAGGACCTGAATGTTGGACGCGTCGTACTTCTTCTCTTCCTGCTTGCCCATATCGGTCGTCTCCATCGCGGCTTCGGACATCGGCCCCTCCTCCGCGTTAACGGTACGTCGTCCGGACCGCGGTCAGCCACGGCCGGCTGAAGTACTTGTTGAGGGCCTTCACCAGGCCCCCGGACCTCATGTGCAGCTCCTGCGCGGCCGCCGACGACTTCGGCCGCACGTATAAAATCCCCTTCTTCACGCCGACCAGCGTCCAATGCCTGGCGAAGGCTCCGCACTCCTTGTCCCACACGGAGCTCAGGATCGTCAGCTTGTCGTTGGCCGTCCCCGTCCGGTACGAAAAGCTCCGGACCAGATCGCCGGCGGACGACCAGCGGTCCGGCTTGCGGCTTCCCTGGGTCACAGGCGCATCGGCATCACGACGAAGCGGTAGTCGCCGTCCCCGCCGGCCGGCTCGAACAGGGCCGGATTGACGGGGCTGGTCATCGCGACGACCGTTTTTTCCGCGTCGATGTGCTTGAGGGCATCCATCACGAAGATCGGGTTGAAGGCGACCGAGAAGTCGGCCCCCGCGTACTCGACGGCCAGGTCCTCGGAGAACTCGTTGTTCTGGCTCGACGCGGACACGTGCAGGACCCCCTTCTTCAGCGCGTACTTGATCGAGCCGCCGCGATCCACCGCGCAGAGCGACGCGCGCTTGGTGACGGCCTGAAGGTCCTTCGTCGGCGCGGTGAAGATGACTTCCCTCTTGGTCGGGATCACCTGCTCGTAGTTCGGGAAAGCGCCGCCGACCAAGCGCGACAGGAGCGTCGTCCCCTTCAACTGGAACGTGATCTGGTTCTCGGTGACGGCGACCAGCATCTTCTCCTCGTCGCCGTCCTGGATCTCGAGGACGCCGAGCAGGCGCAGGAACTCGGCGAGCACCTTGGTCGGGACGATCACCGCGAACTCCTTGTCCTTCGGGAGGATCTTCTTCGCGCAAACGGCCAGGCGCCGGCCGTCGGTCGCGACCATCTCGAGGACCCCCTTCTTGGCCGCCCAGAAAACGCCGTTGAGGACGTGGCGCGTCTCGTCGGAGGAGGCCGCGAAGATCGTCCGCTTGACCATCTTCCCGATCTCGGCCGCCGGAAGCTCGAAGGCGCTCGACTTGTTGAAGTCGGGCAGGACCGGGTACTCCGACTTCGGGGCGCCGACGATGCCGAAGCGGGAGCGTCCGCACTTCAGGGAGATCTTGCCGCCCGCGTCCACGGACAATTCGACCTCGTCGGCGTCCGGGAGACTGTGAAGGATGTCGGAGAACTTCTTGGCCGGGATCGTGATCGAACCGTCGCTCTCGATGTCGGCCTTCAGGTAGTGCTTGACTCCCATCTCCAGGTCGGTCGAGACCACCTTCACCTTCTTGTCCTCCGTCTCCATCAGGAAGTTCAGGAGGATCGGGAGCGTCGTGCGGGAGGACAGGGCCGACTGGATCGTCTGGACGCCTTGCGCCAGTTCTTCCTTGCCGATGGTTATTTTCATTTTACTTCGTCCTCTCCCTCATCGAGCGGGGGACGCCGTGGATAACCGGGACTCCGGAGCGGACTCGGGCGCCCGTCCCGGTGGATAAGACGCGGAAGTTTTCCACGCCGTCCACCGGAGCCGGTTCCTTCCACGGCGCGCGGTCCTTTTCCACAGCCGGTCCCCAGGCTCCGCTCATCTCTCGGCCGCCTTGATGTCCGCCTGGAGCCGGTTGATCAGCTCCAGGAAAAACGGGTCTTCCTCGATCTTCTTCTCGATCTTCTTGCGCGCGTGCAGGACCGTCGAGTGGTCCTTCCCGCCGAACGCCCGGCCGATGTCGGTCGAAGACTGGTCGGTCATCACGCAGGACAGGTACATCGCGACCTGGCGCGGCAGGGCGATCGAGGCGGTCCTCTGCTGCCCCTTGAGGTCCTTGACGTCCACCGAGTACTTGAGCGCGACGACCCGCTGGATCGTCTCGACGCGGACGGGGCTCGCGTCATCGAGCGACAGCGTGTCCTTCAGGATGTCGCGCGCGTCGTCGACCGACAGCGGCGCGCCGGTCATCGACTGGAAGGCCTTCAGGCGGATCAAGGAGCCCTCGAGGGCGCGGACGTTGCTCTTGATCGAGGAAGCGACGAAGAGCACGACGTCGTCGGGGACCGAGAAGCCCTCGAGCTCCGCCTTCTTGCGGAGGATCGCGATCCGCGTCTCCAGGTCCGGAGGCTTGATGTCGGCGACGAAGCCCCACTCGAGTCGGCTGACCAGCCGCTGTTCGAGGGGGGACATCTCCTTCGGCGAGCGGTCGGAGCTGACGACGATCTGCTTGCGCGAGTCGAACAGCGCGTTGAAGGTGTGGAAGAACTCCTGTTCGGAGCGCTCCTTGCCGATCATGAACTGGATGTCGTCGATCAGCAGGCAGTCGAGCGAGCGGTACTTCGCGCGGAACGCGTCGAGCGCGTTGTTCTGCACCGCGCCGATGTACTCGTTGACGAACTGCTCGCTCGTCGTGTAGAGGACGCGAGCCTTCGGGTGCTGGCGCCGGATCGCGTTGCCGATCGCGTGCATCAGATGGGTCTTTCCGAGGCCCACGCCGCCGTAGATCACGTACGGGTTGTACTGCGTGCCCGGGCTCTTCGCGATCGACTCGGCCGTCGCGCGCGCGAGGCGGTTCGACTCGCCGATCACGAAGCCCTCGAACGTGTAGCGCGGGTTCAGGTCGGACAGCGCGAAGTCGGACTGCGGCGAGGCGACCGGGACCGGGTCCGACGGCGGCAGCACGCGCGTGAGGTCCCGCTCGATGCGGAAGTCGATGCCGATCTCGGAGCCGGCGACCTCGCGGAAGAGGGAGAGCAGGCGCTTCAGGTAGCGCTCCTTGATGCCGTCCGAGAAGAACTTGTTCGGGACGCGCAGGGTCAGCACGCCGTTCTCGAGAGACAGCGGCTGCACGGGCCTCAGCCAGAGTTCCGTGTCCTCTTCGCCGACCTCGGAGCGCAGGCGCTCCAGCGCCTGTTTCCAAAGCTCCGCCGCGGTGACGGTTTTCACAGGCTGTCCACAAACGTGGATAACTCGTTATCCACAGTATTTATGTATAAAATTTATGAGTTTATTTGAAACTTCAGAATCCCGTGGATAACCCTCGCCCACGGGCCGTTCGCGCGTCCGAAACCCCCCGAAACGCGTTCGCCCATAGTAGCGAATTTCCGTCGATCGAGTCAACTCTCGGCGAGCTCTCTCCACTCCTCGTTTCGTTGACAGTTCCTCTCTTAAGTCGCTAAAATGGCGCACTATGGAGATCCAGCTCACCGCCAAACAGCTCAAGGTCACGCCCGCCCTGCGCGAGTACGTCCAGCAGAAGATGGACAAGGCCCAGAAGTATTTCGACCACATCGTCTGGGGACAGGCGTTCCTCTTCGTCGAGAAGCGCGCCCACAAGGCCGAAATGATCGTCCACGCTCCCGGCCAGACGTTCCGCGCGCTGGCGACGGCCGCGGACCTGTACTCGGCGATCGACCTCGCTTCCGACAAGATCGACGCCCAGCTCAAGAAGCACAAGGAGCGCACGAAGGTGCGCCACAAGGCGAAGGCCTCCGAGACGATGTCGGGCGCGGTCGCGCCGCCGTCGGCGACGTTCTCCGTCGTGCGCCAGCCGGTCGTCCCGACGACGCCGGAGCGCGCCGCCGAGGAGATGGAGTCGTCCGGCCGCGACTTCCTCGTCTACCTCGACCGCGACACCGACCAGGTGCAGGTCCTGTTCCGGCGCAGCGACGAGAGCCTGGGCATCGTCCAGCCGGTGCGCAAGCCGAAGCGCTGACGCCGTGACGGCCGCGGAACTGACGGTCGGGGATCTCCTGAAGGAGCAGGGCGAGAGGCTGCGCCTCGAGCTCCTCTGCGGGGAGAAGTCGCTCGGCCGCCGGATCACGGTCGCCGACCTCAACCGGCCGGGCCTGGCCCTGTCGGGATTCCTCGACCGGTTCCGCGGCGAGAGGATCCAGGTCTTCGGCGCGGGAGAGCAGGCCTACTGCCAGAAGACCGACGCGAAGAAGCTGGCGGCGTCATTGTCGTCGATGCTGGCCACGCCGGATCTCCCGTGCGTGCTCGTCACGCACAACGCGCCGGTCCCGCCGGCGCTGACGCAGGCCTGCAAGAAGCACGGCGTCCCGCTCATCCGTTCGGCCTACGACACGGCGACCTTGACCGGCGAACTCTCCGAGGCGCTCGAGGCGCGTCTGGCCCCGACGACGACCGTGCACGGCGTCCTCGTCGACGTCTACGGACTCGGCGTCCTGATCCAGGGAGAGGCCGGCATCGGGAAGTCCGAGTGCGCGCTCGAGCTCCTCAAGCGCGGGCATATCCTGGTCGCCGACGACGTCGTCCACGTCCGCCACCGGCGGGGCAACTACCTGCGCGGCTCCTGCCCCGAGCCCCTGCGCAACCACATGGAGGTGCGCGGGCTCGGCGTCATCGACGTGAAGCTCCTGTTCGGCATCGGCGCGATCCTCGACCGCACGCGCATCGAGCTCGCGATCCAGTTGGAGCCCTGGACCGCCCAGCAGCACGTCGACCGCACCGGCCTCGAGACGCGGCGGATCACGCTCCTCGACGTCGAGATCCCGCTGATCCGCATCCCGGTCAGCCCCGGCCGCAACCTCGCGGTCCTCATCGAGGTGGCGGCCCTGAACCAGCGCCTGCGCTCGCAGGGATACTTCTCGGCCGAGACGTTCAACAAGCGCCTGATCGAGAGGATGAGAGCCAAGGAGCGCTCGTGAGGCGGGATCCGAAGCGGATCTTCGTGATCACCGGCGTCTCGGGCGCCGGCAAGAGCCAGGCCCTGAAGGTCTTCGAGGACTTCGGCTGGTTCTGCGTCGACAACCTGCCGGTCGCCCTGATCGGGCAGTTCGCGAAGCTGGTGCAGAGGACCCCGTCGATGACGCGCGTCGCCCTGGGCATGGACGTGCGCGAGGGGAAGCTCTTGGCGGCCCTGCCGCCGCTGCTGCGCGAGCTGAAGACGCAGGGGCTGCGCATCAGCGTGATGTTCCTCGACGCGGCCGACGAAGCGATCGTGCGCCGCTTCTCGGAGACCCGCCACCGGCACCCGCTCGGCGGCAAGGTCGCCGAGGCGGTCCGTCAGGAGCGGCGCCTGCTGGGGCCGCTCAAGGGGGCCGCCGACAAGACGATCGACACGACGAACCTGACGCTCGGCGAGCTGAAGGAGAAGATCTCCGAGACGCTGGGGCTGACGCGCACGCGCGAGATGACGCTCCAGGTCGTCAGCTTCGGGTACAAGAACGGGATCCCTCTCGACGCCGACATCGTGATGGACGTGCGCTTCCTGCCGAACCCGCACTACGCGCCGGGCCTGCGCCGACTGACGGGCCTGGACGCGAAGGTCCAGCGCTACATCCTGGCCCAGCCGATCGCCCCGCGCTTCCTGAACGGCTGGCTGTCGCTGATCAACCGCCTCCTGCCGCACTACGTGCGCGAGGGGAAGTCGTATCTGACGATCGCGATCGGCTGCACCGGCGGGCGGCACCGCAGCGTCTTCTGCACGCACTGGCTCGCCCAGCACCTGCGCAGCTCCGGGCATCCGGTCCAGGAGTTCCACCGGGACGTTTCCGCATGATCAACTTCATCGTCGTGACTCATGGAGAGTTCGGCGCCTATCTCGTCGAGGCGGCCGAGGGCATCGTCGGGCGCCAAGCGCAGGGGGTGCGGGTCGTCGCGACCTCGTCGCGCCTGTCGGTCCCCGAGATCCGCGCGAAGCTCCAGCGCGCCCTGCGCGAGCTGTCCGGCCCGGACGGAGTCGTCCTCTTCACCGACATGCCCGGCGGCACGCCGAACAACCTCGCCTTCCCGATGATCAAGGACGCGCGCGACGTCGAGATGGTCAGCGGGGTCAACCTCTACATGATGGTCTCGGCCTTCAGCCACCGCGCGACTCTCCCGCTGCCGCGCCTCGTCGAGAAGATCGTCGCCGACGGCCAGAAGTCGATCCGCGACATACGCCAGATGTACATGCTGGCCGCGGCGGGGGAGCGCTGATGTCGATCGCCCTCCTGCGCGTCGACGACCGCTTGGTCCACGGCCAGGTCGTCGAGGGCTGGCTGCCGAGCCTGAAGGCGGACCTGGTCGCGGTCGTCTCCGATGCGGCCGCGTCCGACGAGGTCCAGGCCGCGCTGATGAAGATGGCCCTGCCGCCGTCGGTCGGCCTGCTGACGCTGAAGGTCTCCGAGGCGGCGGCGGCTCTGAACGATCCGAAGACGGCCGCGCGCCGGGTCCTGATCCTCGTGCCGGGGCCGGGCGAGGCGCTGGCGCTCCTCGAGGGCGGCGTCGCGGTCGACCGGGTCAACGTCGGCGGCCTGCACTTCACGGCCGGCAAGGTCCAGCTCGGGCGCGCGGTCTTCCTCGACGCGAAGGACAAGAAGGCCCTGCGGGCGATCGCCGCGCGCGGCGTGCGCCTCGAAGGGCGCCCGCTCCCGTCGGATCCGCCCGAGGACCTCGCGGCGATGCTGGAGGCGCGGTGAACCTCGCCGCGGGAGCCGTCGCCGCCGCCGCGCTCGAACTCGACGCGTCCCTCGTCGCGCAGACGCTGCTCTCGCGCCCGGCCGTCGTCGGCGCCGCGGCCGGGGCCGCGGCCGGCGCCCCGGTCGAGGGGGCCGTCCTCGGCGCGGTCTTCGAGCTGCTGACGCTGGCGGA
>JAGWRY010000405.1 GCA_028869495.1 Elusimicrobiota bacterium
GCGGCTCCGGCCAGGCAGGCGGCGGCGAAGACGGCGGCGGCCGCGGCCGCGGCGTCGACGCGGCCGCGCGGGGCCGTCACGCCGTCCTCCGCCTCTCGACGAACCAGACGACGCCGGCCGAGATGAAGTACAGGGCGAGCAGGACGACGCCGAACAGGATCGTCGTCGCGACGACGTCGCCCGGAGTCAGGAACGCGGAGACGAACAGGATCACGATCGTCGCCTCGCGCCAGTACTTGAGCATCGCGCGCGAGTTGACGAAGCCGAAGCGCGCGAGGAAGTAGAACAGCACCGGCGTCTCGAACGAGAGGCCCGTGCCGACGAGCGTGTACAGGAACAGGTTCAGGTACTCCTCGGGCCGCAGGTTCGCGCGCAGGCCCGCGCGCAGGGCCTCGTCGAGCAGGAGGTCCGCCAGCTCGGGGAAGAGCGCGAAATAGGCGAAGACGACGCCGAGAACGAAACAGAGGCTCGTGACCGCGACGAACCCCGTCGCCATGCTCCGCTCGCGCTCGCGCAGGGCGGGCTTGATGAAGGCCCAGACCTGGTAGAACAGGTACGGCGAGCAGGCGAGCACCGCGGTCCAGAAGGACAGGCGCATGAACGAGAAGAACGGCTCGGCCAGGTCCGTGTAGGCGAACGGCGTCAGGGCGTTGGAGCCGAGCTCCGGATGCCGGAGGTAGACCTTCAGGAACGGGTGCACGGCCAGGCGCCACAGCGGCAGGCGCAGGAAGTAGGCGACGGAGGTCGCGGCGAAGAGGGCCAGGATCGCGCGGATCAGGCGGTCGCGCAGCTCGCCGACGTGGTCCCAGAACGGGAGCGGCTTGTCCTCGGGGAGGACCTCGGGGATCAGGTCGCGGCTCATGCGTCCGCCTCGAAGGCGGCGGGGAGGTGCTCGAGCGTCCCGCCGTCCACGGCGACCACGTCGAAGCGGCAGGCGCCGTCCCAGCCGCGCGCGGCGAGCCAAACGCGCGCGGCCCGGACCAGGCGCCGCCGCTTGCCCGCGTCCACCGAGGCCGCCGCGCCGCCGAAGTCCCGCGACGCGCGCGAGCGGACCTCGACGAAGACCATCTCGTCGCCGTCTCTGGCGACGAGATCGATCTCGCCCGTCTTCGCGCGGAAATTCCGTTCGACGATCGTCATCCCTTTCGCCTCGAGAAATGAGGCCGCCCGCTCCTCGGCCTTCCGCCCGGTCTCGGCCCGGCTCATCGCGCCGCCGCCCGCTCGCGCACCGGCGCGTAGGACATCCGGTGCAGGTCGCAGGGGCCGAGACGGTCGAGCGCGGCCAGATGCTCGCGCGTGCCGTAGCCCTTGTGCTTGGCGAAGCCGTAGCCGGGACGCCGGCGCTCGAGCCGGGCCATCCAGCGGTCGCGCACCACCTTCGCGACGACGCTGGCGGCCGCGACCGAGAGCGACTTCGCGTCCCCGTCCACGACGGCCTCCTGCGCGAGCGGCAGGTCCGGGATCCGCCGCGGGCCGTCGACGAGGACCAGCGCGCCCCCGGAGCCGGCCTTCGCGGCCGCGCGGCGCGCGGCGCGCCCCATCGCGCGCAGGGTCGCGCGCAGGATGTTGTCGCGGTCGATCGCCGCCGGATGCGCCCACGCGACCGACACCGCCGCCGCCTCGCGGCGCAAGACCCCGAAGAGCCGCTCGCGGCTCTTCGGGGTCATGACCTTGGAGTCCCGGACCTCGTCCAGCGCGGCCGACGCCCGCTCCGGAAGGACGACGGCCGCGA
>JAGWRY010000406.1 GCA_028869495.1 Elusimicrobiota bacterium
GCGCGTCTACACGCGCGCGGAGATCCACAGCCGCGGGCGCAAGCTCGGCGAGGGCTCGATCCTGCAGGTCGTGATGAGCCGCTCGCGCTTCGCGAAGCTCTTGAGGGAGGCCCGCTGATGGACGGCTACCGCCTGACGACCGACGTCGCCGTGCGCTTCTCGGACACCGACGCGCTCGGGCACGTCAACAACGCGAACTACCTGAGCTTTCTGGAGAGCGCGCGCATCGACTACCTGCGCCGCGTGCTCCGGCGCCTGAAGGTCGAGGACTTCGGCGTGATCATCGCGCGCGTCGAGATCGACTACAAGAGCCCCGCCTACCATCACGAGACCCTGGTCGTCGGCTGCCGGGTCTCGGAGATCGGCGGCGCCAGCATCAAGATGGACTATCGGATCGAGGACAAGGCGACCGGGCGCCTCGTCGCGGAGGCCAAGTCGGTGATGGTCGCCTACGACTACTCGCTCGGGCGCCCGGCGCGCGTCAGCGGCGAGTGGCGGGCCAGGATGGAGGAATTCGATGCGATCTCGTGACGCGGTCGTCGTCGCCGCCGTGCGCTCGCCGGTCGGGAAGCTGGGGGGGGGGCTGGCCGCGGTGCGGCCCGACGACCTCGCGGGCTACGTCATCGCGGCGCTTTTGAAGAAGGCTCCGGGGCTGGACCCGGCCGAGATCGCCGACGTGTACTTCGGCTGCGCGAACCAGGCGGGCGAGGACAACCGCAACGTCGCCCGCATGGCGTTGCTGCTCGCGGGCCTGCCGCAGACGGTGCCCGGCTGCACGGTCAACCGTCTCTGCTCGTCCGGGCTCGAGGCGATCAACGCGGCCGCGCGGGCGATCCTGGCCGGCGAGGGCGACGTCTACGTCGCCGGCGGCGTCGAGAGCATGAGCCGCGCGCCGTACTCGCTGCCGAAGGCGGAGACCGCTCACCCGTTCGGCAACCTGACCGCCTACGACACGTCGCTCGGCTGGCGCTATCCGAACAAGCGCCTGAAGGATCTGTTCCCCCTGCTCGCGATGGGAGAGACCGCCGAGAACGTCGCCGACCGGTACAAGGTCTCGCGCGAGGATCAGGACGCATTCGCGCTCGAGAGCCACGCCCGCGCGGTGAAGGCCCGCGATTCCGTCTTCGCCGACGAGATCGTTCCGATCCCGCTGCCGCCGCGCAAGAAGGGAAGCCCCGCCGAGTTCGCCGCCGACGAGACGATGCGCGCGGACACCAGCCTGGAGAAGCTGGCCGCGCTCAAGCCGGCCTTTCGCGCCGGCGGGACCGTCACGGCCGGGAACTCCTCGTCCCTCAACGACGGCGCCTCGGCCGTCCTGGTGATGGAGGCCGAGAAGGCCGCGGCGCTGGGCCTGAGGCCCTTCGCGCGCTGGGCCGGCTCGGCCGCGGCGGGCGTGGACCCGTCCTACATGGGGATCGGCCCGGTGCCGGCGACGCGCGCGCTGACGAAGCGTCTCGGCTGGAAGGCCGCGGACCTCGACCTCGTCGAGATCAACGAGGCTTTCGCCGCGCAGTCGCTGGCCTGCCTCCGCGAGCTGGGCTTGGACCGCGGGCGCCTGAACGTCAACGGCGGCGCGATCGCGCTCGGCCATCCGCTCGGCTCGTCGGGCTGTCGGATCGCGGTCACCCTCCTGCACGAGATGCGCCGCCGCGGCGCCAAGCGCGGCCTGACCGCGCTCTGCGTCGGCGTCGGGCAGGGCCTGGCGACGGCTTGGGAGGCCGCCGGGGCTTGATCGTCTTCTCCATCGACGAGGCCTGGCTGAAGCGCCTGCGCGCGCTGGCCGCCTCCCGCGGCTGGGAGTTCGACGCGCGCGCCGCCCTGCCGGGAGCGGCCGACGCGCCGTCCGAGAGCCCGCTGGCCGTCGTCGACCGGGCTCTCGCCGGGACCGCTCCCGCGCGCGCGGTCGCCGCCCTGCGCGCCGCGCATCCGGGCGCGCGCGTCGCGCTGGCCTGCGGCGACGACGAGCTCGGCGTCGACGGGGTCGCCGCGGCGCTGGCCTCGGGGGCCGACGAGGCGCTGGCCAAGTCCTGGCCCGACGCGCGCCTGCTCGAGCGCCTGTCGTCCCTGCGCGACGCGGCGCTGGCCGACGCCGTGCTCGAGAGCGAGGACGGGACCCTGCGCGCCGAGCGCCGGTCGCGCCGCGTCTTCGTCCGCGCGCGAGGGCGCCGCCGGGAGCTGGCCCTGCCCGCCGCGGAGTTCGCCCTGCTGTGGCGCCTGCTCGCCGCGCGCGGCGCCGGCGTGTCGCGCGAGTGCCTGCTGGAGGCGCTGGCGGCCTCGTCGGGCCGCGAGGTCGAGGCGGAGACGGTCGCGCGCCGCGTGCTGTCCCTGCGCCGGGCCCTCGCGCCCTGGACCGCGGGCCGCGTCGAGACCCTCCGCGGCGGCTACCGGCTGGCTTCGTCGCGGCGCCGGTCGACGACGTAGGCGGAGCCGGTCAGCGCCTTCGCGGCCTTCTTGAGCTCGGCCCCGAGTTGGGCCACCTGCGCGAAGCTCTTGAGGGCGCGCTCGCGGTTGTGGCAGATGCCGACCGCGACGGAGAGGAACGGGAACTCCCTCTTGACGCCCTGCCGGTCTGTCGAGACGATGTAGCCGCGCGCGCGGTCCTCGTCGTTATAGAAGGAGAGCGAGAGGGCGTCGAAGGCCGCGCAGACCTCGGCGGCGGCGTCCTCCATGCGCTCGGGCGTCGTGAGCAGGATGAAATCGTCGCCGCCGATGTGGCCGACGAAGTCGACCTTCCCGGTGCGGACGCGGTCGACGAGGACGCGCGAGGTCGCCATGATCACGCCGTCTCCCGCGTCGTAGCCGTAGACGTCGTTGAAGGCCTTGAACTGGTTGAGGTCCACGTAGAGGACCGCGAGCGGGCGCCCGTCCTCGAGCGCGCGCTCGACGCGCGACTCGATCGACAGGTTCCCCGGCAGGCGCGTCAAGGGGTTGGCGTCGAGGCCCTGGCGCGTGCGCTTGAGGATCATCCGGATGCGCGCGAGCAGCTCGCGCACGTCGACCGGCTTCGTGATGAAGTCGTCGGCGCCGAGGTCGAGCCCCTCGACCTTGCTGTCGCGGCTGCCGGACGCCGACAGGATGACGACCGGAAGGTTCTCGAGGAGAGGGTCCTCGCGCAGCGCCCGGCAGACGTCGAAGCCGGTCATCCGCGGCATCTTCATGTCGAGCACCGCGATGTCCGGCGGCTGGGCGCGGATCGCGGCCAGCGCCGCGGCGCCGTCCTCGACGGCGGTCACGCGGTAGCCCTCGCGCTCGAGCGTCTCCTTGAGCGCCTCGAGGAGGTCGGGGACGTCGTCGGCGATCAGGATGCGCGCCGGCCCGCGCTCGACCTCGGACATGCCCGAAGGATAGCCGATTTTCGCCCGAATTGACAGGGCGCGGAAGAATCGGTAGAATCAAGCACCGTCGTCGAGGTGCCTTATAGAACGCGAGAACGCCAAGGAGGCCGGCCGCCGCTCCCTGGCTCTCGCGTTCAGCGTCGGCTGGGAGTTGGCGGCCTTTACCCTTTTGGGGTTCGGGATCGGGTATTGGCTCGACGAGAAGCTCGGATCGTCGCCGTGGGGCGCGCTGATTTTGACGCTGGGTGGGGTAGGGCTTGCTCTTTACAGACTCGTTCGGACGTTCGCCGTTCCTCGGCACGGTGATGAAAGCCGCCGCTGAAGGCGCGGTGATCGCCGCGGCCTCCGCGGCGCTGGGGACGGCGTTTTGGCGTTCCGGAGGAGCCGCTGCCGGGATCTGTATCGGCGCAGCGGCTGCATGGGCGGCCTCGGCGGCGAGCCTCGCGTGGCTTCTGGACGCCCGCGCGTCCTCGACGAAGGCGTTTTGGCGCGCGTTCGGCGGGGGGATCGCCCTGCGCGCGGCGGTCCTTGCGGCCCTGGCGGGCTGGGGCTGGCGGCGGCCGGGGACGTCGTTGGCCGCGCTGTTGCTTTCGTACGCGTTCGTTCTGATGACTCTGCAACTGACTCTGGACTACAGGCACTTGAGGCTGAGATGAACTTCGAGCACGTGCTCGCGCATCACCTGATCGACGAGAAGCTGTTCCACCTGACGATCGCTCACGTGAGCCTGGGTTCGACGGTCATTCCTGTGGACCTCGGCCTTTCGCCGCTGATCCTGTCGATGTGGGGAGCAGCGCTTCTTTTGACGGCCTTTCTGACCTTCGCGGCACGTTCGCGCTCCGAGGCGGGCCGCGTGGCGCGCGGGATGGTCGAGCCGGTCCTTTTGTATCTGCGCGACGAGAACATCGTGCCGATCTTTGGCGGGCACTCGGAGCAGTTCACGCCCTTTTTCCTGACGGTTTTCTTCTTCATCCTGGCCTGCAATCTCTTCGGGCTGGTGCCGTTCACCGAGGGAACAACGTCCAACATCGCGGTCACCGCCGCGATGGCCACCTGCACCCTCGTGATGATCGTGGCCGTCGGCATCCGGGAGCAGGGCTTCCTGGGTTATTTCAAGCATTTGGTGCCGAGCGGAGTTCCGTGGTGGTTGTACTGGCTTCTCTTTCTGATCGAACTGCTCGTACTCGTCGCGAAGTGCTTCGCGCTCTGCATCCGTCTGTTTGCGAACATGCTGGCGGGCCACATCGCTTCGCTGACGTTCATCTTCCTGATCTTCATCCTGTCTCAGACGAGTCACTCGCTCGGGGCGGGCTCGGCGCCGGCGGCCGTAGGGCTGGCTCTTTTCTCCTATCTGCTGGACGTTTTGATCGCGTTCCTGCAGGCGTACATCTTCATGATCCTGTCGGCCGTCTTCGTCGGAATGTCCGTTCACCCGCACTGAGCGCGAGTTCGGAGCGGAGGTCGTCCCCCGGCCGTTCGTCGAACGAGTCGGAGAAAAACAAAGGAGCACACGGATGCAATCACTGGGTCTTGCCTACATCGGAGTCTTTGTCGGAGGCGGTTTGATGGTCGGCGGCGCCGCTTACGGAATCGGCCTGCTCTCGGGCTCGGCGCTCGAAGGGGCGGCGCGGCAGCCTGAGGCGCTGGGTCCCCTGCAGACGATGATGATCATTCCCGCGGCCATGATCGAGGGAATGGGCCTGATCGGCCTGGTCGGCGTTCTGCTGGCCATGCTGAAGCTGAATTCGGCGGTTTCTCCTGCCGCGGTCCCGCAGGCCGCGGCTCCGGCCGTTCACGCGGCCGCGACGAAGTAGGATTGACGGCCTCCCGGGCGGCGCGTCACTCCCGCCCGGGGGCCACGATTTGACGAGACAGGACTCGACGCAGGAGCCACGATAACATGGACAAGCTTCTCCAGCCCGACCCGGGGTTGATGATCTGGACGATCATCACCTTCCTCTGCCTTCTGGCGATCCTCAAGAAGTTCGCCTGGGGGCCGCTGCTCGGCGCGATCGACGAGCGCGAGTACCGCCTGAAGGAGGAGCGCCTGGCCGCCGAGAAGGCGCGCTCCGAGGCCGAGCGCATCCAGAAGGAGCTCGAGGAGAAGCTGGCGGGCGTGCACGCGCAGAGCCGCGAGCTCTTGGCCGCCGCGGCGAAGGACGGCGAGTCCCTGCGCGCGAAGCTGAAGGCCCAGGCCGAGGCCGACGCGCAGGCGATCAAGGAGAAGACCGCCGCCGAGCTCGCCGCCGAGAAGAACCGGCTCGTCGCCGAGCTGCGCGGCCACGTCGCCGACCTGTCGGTGCAGGCGGCCGAGCGCCTGATCCGCAAGTCGATGGACGCGGGCGTGCAGAAAGCCGTCCTCGACGGCTTCTTCAAGGACCTCGAGACGACCAAGGCGGGGCGCAACTGATGCAGTCGACCGACCGCCTGCTGGCCGGACGCTACGCGCAGGCCCTCTTCGCGGCGGCCGCGGACAAGTCCGAGGAGCAGAAGGTCCAGGCGGACCTCGCCGCGGCGCACAAGGCCCTGCTCGAGCAGGAGGGCCTCCTGCGCCATCCGCGCGTCTCGGTCGCCGACAAGAAGAAGCTCGTGCGCGCGGAGGTCGAGGGCAAGGTCGGCGCCACGACCCTGCGCTTCCTCGACGTCCTGCTCGACAAGAAGCGCTACGAGCTGTTCGCGCTGATCTCCGTCGCGTACGGCCGCCTCGCGGCCGAGCGCCGCGGCGCCGCGCGCGCCGTCGTGCGCGCGGCCCAGCCGCTGAAGCCCGAGGAGCGCAAAGCCCTCGAGGCGAGACTGAAGGCGTTCGCCGGGAAGGACATCGAACTCGACGTCAAGGAGGACGCGGAGCTGATCGGCGGGGTCACCGTCAAGATCGGCGACTGGGTCCTCGATTCAAGCCTGCGCGGCCAGCTGCGCCGCCTGAGAGAGAGCATCGACCATGGCCATTAGACCCGAAGAGATCACCGCCGTCATCAAGAAGCAGATCGAGGGCTTCGCGGGCTCGACCGAGCTGAAGGAGGAGGGCTCCGTCCTGCAGGTCGGCGACGGCATCGCCCGCGTGTACGGCCTCGAGAACGCGATGGCC
>JAGWRY010000407.1 GCA_028869495.1 Elusimicrobiota bacterium
GGCGCCGGGCCGACGGCGCCGGGCGGCGGCAGGACGTTCCCCTCGGGCCCGGACGTCGGGACCTCGCTCGGCGCGGCGGCGGCGACCAGCGGCCCTCCCGCGGCGGGGTTGCTCACGCCGGAGGCCTCGGGCAGGGGCGCCGAGTCCGGCGGGATCGGCGTCGGCGCCGGCGCGCCCGCGTCGGGCGCGCGGTACGGGTTGACGACCCGGCGCATCGCCGTCCGCGGGGCCTGGTCCGGGCCGAGGTACTGATAGACCATCACCCCCCACAGGCTCAGCACGAGCACCCAGATCAGGACGCGGAGCTTGAGGAGGACGTCCACGGCGATAGTTTAGCCTCTCGGGGCCGGGAGCGCCACGGGGCTAGCGGAGGCTCGCATCGCGCAGGCGCAGCGCGGTCTGCGCGAGGCCGTTGACGAACAGCGCGAAGATCACGATGAAGGAGGCCTGCGACAGCGCCATGCCGAGGAACTCCCCCTCGAGCGCGTAGTTCTGCCGGAGCCAGTAGATCCCGATCATCGCGCCCGCGGCGGCCAGCGAGCAGGCCAGCGTCTCGCGGCGGCTCGTCGTCAGGGCGGCCGCGGTCGGCGCGGTGACGAACAGCAGCCACATCGGCGCCCAGAACGGGTAGAGCAGGTAGAAGAGCGGGATCGCCCAGACCAGGTTCATCCAGACCTGCAGCTGGCGCAGGCGCGCCGCCCAGCCGATCCAGCGGTACTGGTTGCGCGCGATCCACCAGTTGAGCAGGACGTCGGCGGCGAGGATCGCGACGGCGATCAGCGGCGCGTGCAGGCCGGACGCGCGGAACTCGTCGAGGCGGAAGTAGACGGCCGAGGCGATCAGGATCAGGGCGAACGGCGTGAAGTAGCGGTTGAGCATCTGCATGGCTTAGTTCTCCCCGCGCGCGAAGATCACGAGCCGCCGGTCCCGGTCCTCGCCGGGCCGGCGGTAGGCCCGAGACTCTAGCACTCTGCACCCCGCCCGGGAAAGCGCGCGCGCGAGCGCCGGCTCGGACGGGTCCGGCTCCTCGCTCTGGAACGCGGCGAAGAGGCCGCCGGGCTTCAGCAAGGGAGCGGCGAGCGCGAGGGCCTCCGGCAGCGGCGCGAGCGCCCGCTCGACGACCGCGTCGAAGTCGCGCTCGTAGGACGCGAGCGGCGCGCCGTCGCCAGCGCGGCGGCGCACCGCGCGCAGGCCGGGCAGGCCGACGGCGGCGGCCGCGGCGCTCAGGAACCGGAACTTGCGCTCCACGGCCTCCATCAGCGTGACCTCGGCCTCGGGCCAGACGATCTTCAGCGCGATCCCGACGAAGCCCCCGCCGGAGCCGAGGTCCAGGATCCGCGGACGCGCGGGAGCGCCGCGCGGGGCCAGAGCGGCCTTCAGGACCGCGGCGGCGAGCGCGCCGTCGGCCGCGTGCTTGAGGACCAGGCCCTCCCACGACGCGTCGGCGGTCAGGTTCGTCGTCTCGTTCCTGGCCGCGACCGCGCGCAGGTAGGCCGCCAGCCGCTCGCGCGCGTCCGCGGCGAGCGGGACGCCCCACTCCCGGCAGGCGGCGGCGAGGACGTCGAGCGGGTCCGCGCTCACGCGCGCGCCGCCGTCCGCGCGGCGCGCGCGCGCAGGACCTCGAGGTCGGCCGGGGTCAGCCCGGGAATGCGCGAGGCCTGGCCGATCGTGCGCGGGCGCACGCGCGCGAGCTTCTGCCGCGCCTCGGCGCCGAGCGCGCCGATCGCCGCATAGTCGAGGCCCGCGGGCAGGACGACGAGCTCGGACTCGCGCAGGCGCGCGGCGGCCGCGTCCTCGCGCGCGATGTAGGACGCGTACGAGGCGCGGATCTCGCGCTGGTCGCGCGCGGCGGCCGCGCTCCACGGCGCGAGCTCGTCGTCGGGCGCCTCGCCGCCGTCCTCGACGAGGCCGCGGTAGCGGCGGAAGCGCTCGAGGACCTGCGGGGACGTCAGGCCCAGCGCGGCGCCGCGCTCGAGCAGGCGCAGGTCCGCGTTGTCGGCGCGCAGGGTCATCCGGTGCTCGGCGCGGGCCGTGAACATCCGGTAGGGCTCGTCGACGCCGCGCGTGACGAGGTCGTCGATCATCACGCCGATGTAGGCCTCGTCGCGGCGCAGGACGAAGGGCTCTCCGCCGCGGACGAAGAGCGCCGCGTTGACGCCGGCGGCCAAGCCCTGCGCGGCGGCCTCCTCGTAGCCGGTCGTGCCGTTGATCTGCCCGGCCAGGAACAGGCCGGGCAGGGCCTTGCTCTCGAGGGACGGGGTCAGTCCGGTCGGGTCGCAGTAGTCGTACTCGATCGCGTAGCCCGGGCGGACGATCTCGGCCGACTCGAGGCCCGCGATCGAGCGCACGAGAGCGCGCTGGACGTCCTCGGGCAGGCTCGTCGACAGGCCGTTGACGTAGATCTCGAGGCTGTCCCTCCCCTCCGGCTCGAGGAAGAGCTGGTGGCGCTCCTTGTGCGGGAACTTAACGACCTTGTCCTCGATCGACGGGCAGTAGCGCGGTCCCGTCGCCCGGATGCGGCCGTTATATAAGGGAGAGCGGTCGAGGCTGCCCCGGATCAGCGCGTGGGCCGCGGCGCCGGTGTAGGCGATCGAGCAGGTCATCTGCGGGCGGGAGATCCCGCGCGTGAACAAGGACAGCGGGCGCGGCGGGTCGTCGCCGCGCTGGACCTCGAGCGCGTCCCAGCGGATCGTGCGGGCGTCGAGGCGCGGCGGCGTGCCGGTCTTGAGCCGGCCGACCGCGTGGCCGAGCGCGGCCAGGCTCTCGGACAGGCCGGTCGACGGAGGCTCGTCGCGGCGGCCGGCCGGGCGGCTCGCGGGCCCCACGTGCGCGAGGCCGTTCAGGAAGGTCCCGGTCGTCAGCACGACGGCGTGGGCCTCGACGCGCGACCCGTCGGCCAGGACGACGCCGCGCAGGCGCGCGCCGTCGGTCCAGAGAGCGCGCGCCTCGCCGCGCCGGAGCGCGAGGTTCGGCGCGGCCGCGAGGACGGCGCGCTGGCCGCGCGCGTACTCGTCCTTGTCGCATTGGACGCGCGGAGACCAGACCGCGCGTCCCTTGCTCCGGTTGAGGGTCTGGAACATCAGCCCGGCCCGGTCGGCGGCCCGGGCCATCTCGCCGCCGAGCGCGTCGAGTTCCCGCACCATCTGCCCCTTGCCGGTCCCGCCGACGGCCGGGTTGCACGACATCGTCCCGATCGTCTCGAGGCTCTGCGTCAGCAGGGACGTCCGCAGGCCCATGCGCGAGGCCGCCAGCGCGGCCTCGATGCCGGCGTGGCCGCCGCCGACGACGAGGACGTCAGACATAGAGGACGACCTTCAGGACCGCGCGCGGCATCAGGCCGAGGAAGTAGGCGAGGAACGGGACCACGGAGCTCGCGATCAGCGCGAAGACGAAGGCGAGGACCGCGCGCGCGGCGCTCGGGGAGATCTTCAGGCGGCGCATGCCGGCGCCGAAGCAGGCGGCGACCCAGACGAGCAGGACGATCGAGTACGCGTAGAAGACGTGCATCGAGCGCGACGGCAGGACGAGCAGGAACTCGGCGGCCAGGCCGACGAGCTGGATCGCGCTCATCCCGAGCAGGAAGACCGCGACCGGGCGCCAGCGCCCGCGCGGGACGCGCGCCGCCTGGACCGCGGTGAGCGCGGTCCAGGCGGCGAGCAGCCCGACGAACCAGCTCCGATCGGCGGCGGGACGGGAGGCGTAGTAGGCGGCCAGCGCCGCCGGCACCGCCGCCCACAGGGTCGCGGCGGCGGTCTTCAGCGGCAGCCAGCCCGCGCTCATCCAGTCGAGGACGACGACGGTGAAGGCGACGCTCATCGCCATCAGGACCGGCTCCCAGAGCAGGACCGCGAGCCAGAAGCCGGCGCGGTGCGGCAGCGGGGCGGGGGCGTTCGGGTCCAGGAAGGCGAGCGGGTTCGCCCAGGATTCGACGAGCTGGGCCAGCGCCAGCAGCGCGTAGAGGACGAGGGCCGGGCGCCAGGCGTCGGGGCGCGCGCTCGCGTCGGCGGCCTCCGACGGGCGCAGCAGGAACGAGCGGGCGAAGGACAGGGTCTTCTTCATGCGTGGGCTCCCGCCGCGCGCGCGGCGTCGGCGTCGAAGCCGGCGCGCGCCGCGAAGCACAGTCCCCCGCCCAGGCCCAGGGCCAGGCAGCCGCCGAGGAGGGCGCGCGTCAGCCCCCAGCGGTCGGACGCCCAGCCGAGGATCGCGGGCGAGGCCGCGTCGCCGAGCAGGTGGATGACCAGGATGTTGGCCGCGAAGGCCATCGAGCGCGTCTCGAGGCGCGTGACCGCGACGATCGCGGCGTTCAGCGGCCCCATGTTCAGGAAGAGCAGGGTCTCGGCCGCGAAGAGCGCGCCGAGCGTCAGCGGCAGCGAGGGCGCCAGCAGGGCGGCGGCGGCCAGCGGCATGCCGGCCAGCAGCCCGACGCCGGAGACGATCAGGTCCGCGTGCGCCGAGCGCGGGCGCAGGAAGTCGGCGATCCAGCCGCCGGCGAGGCTGCCGAGCAGGCCCGAGACGACCGTGACCGCGCCGAACAGGGTCCCGGCCCTGGCGACGCCCAGGCCCCAGGCGCGGTGGAAGAACGACGGCATCCAGACCGCGAAGGCGCCGAGCGAGAAGGTCATCGCTGCGCCGGCGAGCGTCAC
>JAGWRY010000408.1 GCA_028869495.1 Elusimicrobiota bacterium
GGCGGCGCCGCCGGCTCCGGGGAAGGCGGCGCGCCCGCGCAGGCGCCGACGGCGAGCCACATGTAGGCGAGGCTCAGCGCCAGCGAGATCAGCCGGGACTGCGGGATCGGCCAGGGCAGGACCGTGTCGAGCGCGCGCACGAGCGCGGCGGCGGTCTGCGCGTGGAGCGCGATCCGGAAGAGCGGGGCGAAGCCGAGGCGCGCGCCCGCCAGCGACGCGTAGAACATCCCGGCCAGCGCGTAGAGCGCCCCGAAGAAGGCAAGCGAGACCGCGAAGACGAGGTAGAAGAACAGCGTCAGCGACGGGTAGACGACCCAGTCGAAGGACTGCTCCATGTTCTTGTAGGTCGCGGCGTCGAGCGTGACCGGGCGCTCCGGCGCGGACTTCGAGAGGTCGATCGTCTCGATCTGGTCGCCGCGCTGGAGGTAGAGCGCGTCGTGGGTCAGGTAGGCGATCACCTTGTCCTTCGTCAGCTCGTCGACCTTGACCGGGTCCGTGCGCTTCGTGTCGATCATGACCGCGATCTCCTTCACGGTCGGGTGCTGGATCCGCGTCGGCCCCTCGAGGTTCGAGGTCACGCCGCCGTCGGAGAAGGTCAGGACCGGCATCGAGGTCTCCAGCCACGCGAAGGTCCGGTCGACGACCGGGACGAGGCGGAGCTTGACCGCGGTCCCGAAGGCGGCGAGCAGGATCAGCGACAGGAAGGCGACGTAGCGCGCGGAGCGCGCGGGCGACTCCGCGGCGAAGCGGCGGTACGCGGCGGGGCGGACGAGCGCGTCCAGGAAGTCGGGGAGCATGCGTCCATTGTATCAGTCCCGGGGGCGCTTCGTCGCCGGGGGCGGTGTCCGTGACGCGGCCCCTTGAACGGGGCCGGCGAGGATTGACGGGAGGCGCCTTTCCCTCTACACTGGGGGCATGAGGCGGCTCTGGGCTCCCGCGGCGGCGGCCGCGTTCGCGCTGGCCTTCGCGGCCGGCTGCACCGGCTCGGGCGGCGGCTGCGCCGGCGACTCGTCGAACTCGAACTCCGGCGAGGCGACGCCGATGGCCGCCGGCGGAGGCGGGGGCTCCCGCGGCTCGCTGAGCGAGCCGGTCTCCTTCCAGGGCCTCGGCGCCAAGAAGGCCCCGCCGCCGACGCAGGCGGCCGCGCCGTCCCCGGGAGGGGCGACGGCGGGCGCGGCGAGCGTCTCGGGCAAGGCCGCGCCGGACGTGACCGGCGGCGCGCAGAGCCTCCTTTGCGGAGGCTTCCCGGACCTGCCGCCGGACTGCAAGACGAGCCCGCTCTTCAAGGCGATCCGGCAGAAGTGCTGCCCGGACGGGACCGTCGAGCGCTGCGAGGCGATCCCCGGCGGCGCGCGGCTGATCGGCCGGGGCTGCCGGCCGGCCGCTCCGTAGCCTAGAACTCGAGCTCGAGCCGCGTCACCAGCGTCCAGCGCGGCGACAGCGGCGTCAGGCCGATCAGGGGGGCGGCGCTCCAGCGCAGGACGCCGCGCCCGAAGCCGCGCAGGGCGCCGTAGAGGGCGGGGCCCAGCAGGTGCTCCTGCTCGCGGAGCGGATCGAAGTTCCCGATGACCCCGGGCTCGCCGAAGGCCTCGAGCGCGGGCGAGGCCTTCTCGGAGACCAGCCACTCGGCGCGCGCGGCGTAGGAGAGGCCGGTGCCCGGGACATAGTTCGAGCCGAACTTCCACTCGAACGGGAGGTTCAGGGTCAGCACGAGCGGGCCGGCCTGCTTTTCCAGGAGCGCGTGCACGCTCGCCGCGCCGGGGTCGCCGGCGTGGAGCGGGAGCTCGACCTCGGCGATCGCGCCGGGGTCGGCCCAGAGTTCGCCGGCGGGCGCCAGCGCGAAGCGGTTCTCGACGACGACCGAGTCGCCGAGCCAGGGGCCGCCGGGGTCGCGGTGCAGGACCGCGTAGCCCTCCGTCGCCCACCAGGAGGTCGGGCTCCAGCCGAGCGAGAGCGCCTGGCCCGTCTGCCGGCCGCCCGTGGCGAAGCCGCGCCACTCGAGCTCGCGCTCGCCCTTGGTCACGGCGGGGGAGTAGATCTGCAGCTCCTCGGCGTTGAGGGACAGCTCGCCGGCGCGCGCGGGCCGCGCGGCGGACGCGGCCAGGACGAGCGCGGCGGCGAGGAGAGCGCGCGTCATTCGCGCGCGGCGCGCATCAGTCCGCCGACCAGCAGCAGGGTCCCGGCGTAGAAGAGGAACTGAAGCCCGGAGGGGTTCGGCGTGTAGCCGACCAGGGTCTTGAGCACGGCGCCGGTCAGGCTCTGCGCGCTGATCAGCCAGGAGGTGTTCCACAGGGCGTCCTTGATCGCGGGGAGGACGCCGGCCTGGTTCAGGAAGGAGGCGGCCTGCGAGGCCATCCCGGCGGCCAGCAGGAGGATCAGCCAGGCGGACGCGCGGAAGAAGTGGCGGACGGGGACGCGCACGAGGCCCTGGTAGAGCGCGGCGCCGGCCGCGGCGCCCGCGGCCAGGCCCAGCGCGCCGCCGGCGAC
>JAGWRY010000409.1 GCA_028869495.1 Elusimicrobiota bacterium
GCGCACGCGCGCCATCCAGAGGCGGTCGGCGTCCGGGTCGAAGCGCCGGGCGCGCGCGTAGTCGTAGGCCTGGCGCGGGGGCAGGACGCGCCGCTCCGGCGGCTCGCCCGCGAATCGGGGCGTCACGTGCGAGTGCAGGGCCGGCTCGAGGTTGCACCAGGTCTCGTAGTTGACCCGGGACGCGCCGAGCGCCGCGATCAGGGCGTCGCCGAGCCGGGCCTGGTCGCGGGCGTAGCGCGCCCGCTCCGCCTCGCCCAGCGCGTTCAGGCTCGGCGCGACGGGGTCGCAGGCCAGCAGGCAGGCGCCCGGGAGCGCCTGGACGTCTCCGGCGAGGACCCAGCCGGAGGGGAGGCGGACGATCGCGCGCGGCTCGCGGCCCTCGCGGCACAGGCGGACGAGGCGGTGGATGGCGGTCGGCACGCGGCGAGTCTAGCGGGCGCGGAGGGCCGCCGTCAAGCCGGAAAACGAAGACGGGCGCCGGGGCCGCTTCCGTTGGAGCCCGGGGTTAGGCCGGAAGCGATCCGACGCCCGTCTAAATCGTGCGAACGTCCTTCGTCAGCGCGCCGACGCCATCGCGTAGGTCGGGCCGCCGAGCAGGCCCGCGCCGCCGCCGAGGTCGCCGGCGAGCACCATGCCGCTGCCCTCGAGGTCGGGGGTCAGCCCCGCGATCGGGTGCGCGGCGCCCTTGAGCGCGGCCACGATGGCGTCCGGAGTGCGGTCGCCGAGCGACCAGGCGAGCGCGGCCAGGCCGGCGACGTGCGGGGTCGCCATCGAGGTCCCCGACATCGTCGTGTAGCCGCCGCCCATCTTCGTGCTGCGGATGTCCACGCCGGGGGCGATGAAGTCGACCTCCGGGCCGCGGCTCGAGAACGGCGCGACGTGGTTGGCGGAGTCGCTCGCGGCGACCGAGACGACCTCCGGATAAGCGCCCGGGTAGCCGACGGCGCCGCCGCTGTTGCCGGCGGCCGCGACGATCGTCACGCCGGCCTTGCGCGCCGCGATCACCGCCGCGTGCAGGGCGTCGGTGCCCTGGTCGGCGCCGAGGCTCATGTTCAGGATCTTGATCCCGTGGTCCATCGCCCACTGGATGCCGGCGATCACGTCGTCGTAGTTGCCGTTGCCGTTCTTGTCGAGGACCTTGATCGCGTAGAGGCTCGCCTCCGGCGCGACGCCGACGACGCCCTTGCCGTCGCGCTTGGCCGCGATCGTGCCGGCGACGTGCGTGCCGTGGCCCATGTCGTCGGCCCAGGCGTCCGGGTGCGAGGGATCGACGATGTTGACGCCGCCGGCGACCTGGCCCTGCAGGTCCGGGTGCGTCGCGTCGATGCCGGTGTCGATCACGCCGACCTTCGCGCCCCGGCCCTCGGTCTTCGCCCACTCGGCCGGCGCTCCGACGCGGGCGACGCCCCACGGGATCTCCGAGGAGCCGGCGTCGGACGGCGCGGCCGCCGGGGAGCGCTTCAGCGCGTCGAGCTGCTTCTGCAGGTCGGCGAGCCCGGACGGCGCGCCGAAGGAGTCCGGCAGGCTCTTGATCCAGGAGACCTTCGCGTCGTCCTCGACGCTGGCGACGTCCGGGGCGGCGTTGAGGCGCGCCTCGGCGAAGTAGATGCGCTCCTGCGGGATCTCGATGACGACCGCGTGGATCAGCGGCAGCTCGCGGACGACGTCGCAGCCGGCGGTCAGCGCGCGGGCCCGGCACTGCTCCATCGTGGTGTCGGGCTTGCAGGTGACGATGCGGCGCTCGGTCTGGCCCAGCGGGCAGAACTGGGCGCGCGCGCCGGAGGCCGGAAGCAGAAGAGCGAGGACGAGGAACAGGGTCGGGGTCATCGGGGGGTCTCCTTCGGGTGCGGGCCGACAGTCCTAGTCTAGCCGGGACCTTCGGCACCCCAAAGGGCCGGTGGGCCCAGACGCTTCTGGGTCCAAAGGCCTAGGCCGTAATCCGCGGCGCCCTTCCCGTTCGGCCCAGGGCGCGGGCGCCGCCGGCTGTTAATATGGAGGCAGACGCCAGACCACCGCAGGGAGAGATCATGACTCGTCCGGTCCGACGCCTCCGCGCCGCGCTCGCCGTCCTTCTCGCCGCCGCTCTCGTCGTCCTGTCCCCGGGCCTCGAGGCCCCGCGCCTGTTCGCGCAGGTCGTCGAAGGGGGGGCCGCCGGCGAGGCGGGCCTGCCCGCCTCCCTGCCGGCCGTGCTCTCCGCGCCCGCGCCGCTCTCTCCCGCCGCGCTGTCGCCGTCGCTGTCGGCGCCGTCCGCCCTGGCGGCC
>JAGWRY010000410.1 GCA_028869495.1 Elusimicrobiota bacterium
CACTTCTGCGCGGAGGTCGCGCGCGACAGGTCTTTCTTGAGCCCCAGGAAGTAGGGCTTGAAGGGCACCATGCCCGCCGAGTTGAACATCAGCGAGGCGTCGCCCTGCGGCACGATCGGCGTCGAGGTCTTCAGCGCGTGGCCGTTCTTGACGAAGAAGTCGAGGTACGACCGGCGCAGCTCGGACGAGGTCTTCATTTCCCGTGGCACTTCTTGAATTTCTTGCCGGAGCCGCAGGAGCAGGGGTCGTTGCGGCCGAGCTCGGGGCCGGACTTGACGAAGGTGTCGGGCTTCGGCGACTTGCCGTCGACGAACAGCCAGCGGCCGTCCTCCTTGCGGAAGGAGGCGATCTCGCGGTGCTCGTAGTCGCGGCCGCCCTGCGCGAAGCGGGCGACGAAGGAGACGATCCCCTCGCGGTCGGCCTCGCCGCCGTCCTTGATCGCCAGGATCTGCAGGCCCTTCCACTGCGAGCCCTTGGCCCACTTCTCGGAGGCCTGGCGGTCGAAGTCGGCGCGGCTCTCCGGGGCGTGCGTCTCCTCGATGAAGTCGACGCGGCCCGTCGCGTAGCTCGTGTAGCGCGCGCGCATCAGGGCCTCGGCGGTCGGGGCCGCGGCCTTCCCGGAGAGATAGGGCTCGCAGCAGGACGCGAAGGGCTTGCCGGAGCCGCAGGGGCAGTCGGTGGCGGTCGTCATCCGCAGATTATAGCGAATTGAACTCGGCCGCGCCCAATTACGTAATAGGCGTTGAGCGCGTCCGCGCGCGAGGAGACCCTCACCATGAAGAAGAATCTCGTTCTGACCCTCACCCTGGCGCTGGCGGCCGCCGCCGCGCTCCCCGCGGCGGCCGCGCCGAGCGAGCTCGGCGTCGGCGTCGCCCTCGGCGAGCCGATCGGCGTCACCGCGAAGGTCCCGCTGAACGGGCCCTGGGCGGCCGACGCCGGCGCGGGCCTCAGCGACGGGAACTTCGGGCTGTGGGGGGACGCGCTCTGGAACGATCCGACCCTCCTGCCCCAGCCGCGCAAAGGGAAGCTGACCGCCTACGCCGGGGCCGGGCCGCAGCTGAGGACCGGCGGCGACATGCGCTTCGGCCTGCGCACGATCGTCGGCGCCTCGTACCGCTTCGACGGGCATCCGATCGAGCTGTACGCGGAGGTCGGCCCGATGTTCCGCTTCACGCAGGGGGGGCACGTCGACCCGGTCGGCGCGGTCGGCCTGCGCCTCTATTTCCAGGTCCGGAAAGGCGCGCTTTAGGGCGCCGTCCGGCGCCCGCGCGAGCCCGTTTTCTCGGCGAGAATTCGGTTTTTCTTTCCGTTGACAGGCCCCTGCGAGTCTGTTATAACATCACCGCTCGTGAAACTCCACCAGCGGATCGCCGACGCCCTCTCGCGCCGCTTGACGGTGCTCGTCATCCCCCAGACCCGCCTGCGCCCCTGGCGCTGGCAGGTGACGACGGGCTTTTTCCTCTTCCTGCTGACCCTGTGGTCGGGCGTGACCGTCTGGGCCGGCTTCATCGCGGGCCGCCACGTCGACTACTGGATCACGAAGGCCGACAACGAGGTCATGCTCGTCAAGGTGACCCGCCTGTCGCAGGAGATGGCCCAGGCCCAGCGCGTCCTCAACGAGGCCGGCGAGACCGACCGCCAGCTGCGCGGCCTGCTGAGCATGTCGCGCGGCAGCGACCCGGTCGCGGCGGCCACCGGCGTCGGCGGCCCGACCCTGGCCGACCGGCTGGCCCTCGACCGCCTGCTCGCGACCGGCCGCGCGACGGACCTGCGCCTGCCGGTCTGGCACAAGGAGATCGCGCGCATCCAGAACGACGCGCGGCGCCGCCTGGCCAGCTTCCAGGAGATCGCCTGGTACGTCAGCAACAAGAAGAGCCTGCGCAACGCGACGCCGAGCATCTGGCCGACCGAGGGCCACATCACGTCGCTGTTCGGCTACCGCCTGTCGCCGTTCCGCCGCGGCGGCGACGGCGACTCCGTCGAGAACGCCGAGTTCCACCCGGGCATCGACATCGCCAACAGCCCGGACACCCCGATCTACGCGACGGCCGACGGGACGGTCGAGTTCGTCGGCTGGTCGCACGGCTACGGCAACCTGGTCGTCATCGACCACGGCTACGGCCTGCAGACCCTCTACGGCCACACCTCGAAGGCCGTCGTGAAGGCCGGCGAGCGCGTCGTGCGCGGGCAGATGATCGCCTACATGGGCACGACCGGGCGCTCGACCGGACCGCACCTGCACTACGAGATCCGCCGCATGGGCAAGCCGATCAACCCGATGGCCTATCTGAAGGTCCGCGGGCCGGGGCTCTACGGCGCCGCGGGCGGCGACTCGCGGACGGGAGGCTGAATGTTCGGCGGCAAGCCGGGAACCGACGCCCGCGAGGGCGTGACGCTGATCGCCGAGGAGGCGTTCTTTCACGGCACGCTGGCCGCGAAGGGCTCCTTGCGCGTCGAGGGCGCCTTCGAGGGCGACATCGCGGACGCCGTCGACGTCGAGGTCGGCGCGAAGGGCCGCATCCACGGCAACGTCGCGGCCGAGACCGTCGTCGTCGCCGGCGAGATCGTCGGCAACGTCGTCGCGGCGCGCTCGGTCGAGCTGCTGTCGAGCGCGCGCCTGACCGGGGACGTGCGCGCCCCGAAGCTGAAGATCGACGAGGGGGCCTTCTTCGAGGGCGCCTGCGCGATGGGCGGGGCCGACGCGCATCCGCGCCGCCGCCGCAGGTCCGACCCCGAGGCCGACAAGGCCCCCGAGCCCGGCGAACCCGTTTCCTGAGGATGACCCCGAGATGAACGCCTTCCTGCGCCGCCACCAAGTCAGCGTCCTGATCGCGACCGCCGCGATCTTCATCGGCGGCATGTTCGTCGGCTTCGGCGGCTACTGGTTCACGAGCCGCGACATGGAGGGGGTCGTCGCCAAGGTCGGCGACGTGAAGATCCCCTACGACAAGCTGATGACGCGCGTGAACCTCTACTCGGACCAGCTCGCCCAGCACGGCACCGTCCTCGACGACGCGAAGATGAACGAGCTCGAGCGCGAGATGCTCAACAACATGATGGTCGACGAGATGCTCGCGATGAAGGCCGACGAGCTCGGCATCGTCGTGACCGACGCGGAGCTCTCGCGCGACATCCGCGCGACGCCCGCCTTCCAGCGCGGCGGGGCGTTCGACCAGGCGCTCTACTTCCAGGCCGTGCGGGAGACCTTCAACGAGTCGCCGCAGCAGTACGAGCGCGACCGCCGCAAGTCGCTGAAGACCCAGGAGCTCAAGAGCCTGTTCTACCGCCTGTCGAAGGTGACGCCGGACGAGCTGCGCGACGCCTACGCGGCGGCCCACGGCGGCTCGATGAAGGGCTTCGCGAAGGAGGGCCCCGTCTTCGCCCAGAAGCTCCAGCAGCAGAAGGCCCTGGAGCTCGTCAACTACTGCCTGCGTCAGATGCAGAGCCGGGTGCAGGTCGTCAACAACCTCTCCCGCTTCGAGCACGGCGCGTGACCGCCGGCCGCCCCGCCAGGAGAGACGCCCCCGTGAACGCCTCCATCCTCGTCGTCGGCTCCGTCGCGCTCGACACCGTCAAGACCTCCGCCGGCTCCGTCGCCGACGCCCTCGGCGGCTCGGCGACGTACTTCTCGCTGGCCGCGCGCCGCTTCGCGGACGTGAGCCTCGTCGGCGTCGTCGGCGAGGACTTCCCGGCGGAGCACCGGCGCCTGCTGAAGGACCGCGGGATCGACGTCTCGGGCCTGGAGACCGCCAGCGGCCGGACCTTCCGCTGGTCCGGCCGGTACGGCCGGGACGCCGGCGTCGCGGAGACCCTGGCCACGCACCTGAACGTCTTCAAGACCTTCCGCCCGAAGCTGAGCGCCGCGCACCGCGCCGCCGAGGTCCTCTTCCTCGCGAACATCGATCCGGAGCTGCAGTCCGAGGTCCTCGCGCAGATGAACGGCCCGAAGCTCGTCGCCTGCGACACGATGAACTACTGGATCTCGTCGAAGCCGAAGGCGCTCAAGGAGCTCCTCGCGAAGGTCGACGTCTTCTTCGCCAACGAAGAGGAGGCCGAGCAGCTCGCCGACCGCCCGAACCCGCTCCAGGCGGCCGAGGCGATCGCGTCCTGGGGGCCGTCGGTGGTCGTGATCAAGAAGGGCGAGCACGGCTCGCTGATGCGCATCGGCTCGCGCTTCTACATCTTCCCGCCGTTCCCGCTCCCGGAGATCGTCGACCCGACCGGCGCCGGCGACAGCTTCGCCGGCGGCTTCCTCGGCTACCTGGCCTCGTGCGGCGTCTACGACGACGTCGACCATCTGAAGCGCGCGATGGCCTACGGCACCGTGCTGGCCTCGTTCAACGTCCAGGACTTCTCGATGAAGAACGTCCAGGACCTGGACCGCGACCGCATCGACGAGCGCTTCCACGACCTCGTCGACCGGATGAGCGTGCCGCGCGCCGACGAGCTGCTGAAGAGCCGCGCGCTGGCCTGAGGGGAGCGCGGCGGTGATCGAGCTCGAGGGGCTGACCAAGCGCTTCGGGACGCACGCGGCCGTCGACGGCCTGACCCTGACGGTCGCGCCGGGCGAGATCTTCGGCTTCCTCGGCCCCAACGGCGCCGGCAAGACGACGACGGTCAAGATGATCACGGGCCTTCTCAAGCCCACGGCGGGGACCGTCCGCGTCGCCGGCTTCGACGTCGCCTCCCGGACCCTCGAGGCCAAGCGCGCGATGGGCCTGGTCCCCGACGAGCCGTTCGTCTACCCGAAGCTGACCGGGACCGAGTACCTGCGCTTCATCGGCGAGCTCTACGGCGTCGCGCTGCCCGACATGCGCCGCCGCATCCCGGAGCTGCTCGAGCTCTTCGAGCTGACGCCGCGCGGCGGCGAGCTCGTCGAGAGCTACAGCCACGGGATGCGCCAGAAGCTGGTGCTGGCCGGCATCCTCCTGCACGAGCCGAAGGTGCTGGTCCTCGACGAGCCGATGGTCGGCCTCGACCCGAAGAGCGGACGCCTGGTCAAGGACATCTTCAAGCGCCTGGCCGCGCGCGGCACGACGATCTTCATGTGCACGCACGTGCTCGAGATCGCCGAGAAGCTCTGCGACCGCCTCGGGATCATGATCGAGGGGCGCCTGGTCGCCTGCGGCACCGTCGCCGAGCTCCGGGAGCGGGCCCAGACCACGGGCTCCGACCTGGAGGGGATCTTCCTGAGCCTGACCGGCGGCGCCGAGTACTCGGCCCTCCTGCGCTACCTGTGAGCCCGCGATGAGGGGCCTCGGGCTTCTGCTGCGCCGGCGCGCGCTCTCGGCGTGGAACACGCTGGCGCACTTCTCGCCCGGCGAGTGGGCGCGCAACCTGGCGTTCGGCCTGGCGGGCCTGGGCCTGCTCGGCGGCATGCACTACGGCTTCTACCGTCTGCTCGCGTACCTATCGACGGTCGAGCTGATCGGGACCCTGCTGACGTGGAAGCTGACGGCGATGATGCTGCTGATGACGCTGGCGATGACGACGATCTCGAGCCTGCTGACCTCGCTGACGACGCTGTTCTACTCGTACGACCTGAAGTTCCTGGTGAAGGCTCCGGTCTCCCTGCGCGTCGTCTTCCTCGACAAGTCCCTGGAGAGCGCGTTCTTCGCGTCGTGGATGATCGGGGTCGTCCTGATCCCCTACGCGGCGGCCCTGGCGCGGGTCCTGCATCTCGGCGCGGGCTTCCTGGCCGCCTTCGCGGTCCTCGTGCCGCCGTTCCTCCTGCTGGCGGCGTCGGTCGGCATCGGCTTCACCCTGCTCCTGCTCTACTTCTTCCCGTCGTCGCGCACGCGCGACGTGATCTGGGTGCTGTCGAGCCTGTCGCTGACGGTCGTCTACGGCCTCGTGCGCTTCGCGCGCCCCGAGCGCCTGATCCGTCCGGACGCCCTCGGCGTCGTCGCCGAGTACCTGCGCTTCCTGCAGGCTCCGACCGCGCCCGCCCTGCCGTCCTGGTGGCTGACGCGGGGCCTGCGCGCGGCCGCCGCCGGGCATTGGGCGGCCTGGGGGCGCGAGGCGCTCCTGCTGTGGGGCGCGGCCGCGGCGACCTACGCGGCGCTGGTCGCGCTGGCCGGGCGCACGTACTTCGCCGGCTATTCGGGCGCCCAGGAGGGGGGTCTGCGCCGGCGCCGGCACGCGTTCCGCACGCTCCCCGAGGAGCTCGCGGCCGGGCGCGGGGCCTCGTCGGCGCTGCTGTGGAAGGAGCGCCTGTCGTTCTTCCGCGACGTGCGCCACTGGTCGCAGATCCTGCTGATCGCCGGCCTCGTCTTCGTCTACCTGTTCAGCGTGCGGCGGCTCCCGCTGAACTCGCCGGACCTGCGCAGCCTGATCTCGTTCTTGAACGTCGGCGCGGCCGGCTTCGTCCTGTCCGCGCTCGGCCTGCGCTTCACGTTCCCGGCGGTCAGCCTGGAGGGGCGCGCGTGGTGGGTGCTGAAGTCCGCGCCGATGACGACCGCGCAGGTGATGCGGCAGAAGTTCCTGTTCTCGGCCGTCCCGACGCTCGCGGTCGCCGTCACGCTCGGCGCGGCGACGAACGCCCTCCTCGGCGCCGACGCGTTCACCGCGCGGCTGTCCCTGGCGGCGCTGGTCGTCGTCGCGCTCGGCGTCTGCGCGATGGGGATCGGCTTCGGGGCGATGTTCCCGCGCTTCACGGTCGAGAACATCCACCAGATCGAGTCGTCCCTGGGCGGCTTCGTCTACATGGCCGCCTGTCTGTTCTACGTCGGCGCGACGATCGGGATCCTGTCGTGGCCGATGCAGATGCACTTCCAGCAGCGCTTCGGCGCCGGGGTCTGGGACTGGCGCGTCGCGGCCTGGGCCGGCGCCGCGTGGCTGGTCCTCAACGCCGCCGCCTTCGCCGCGCCGTGGACGCTGGGCCTGCGGGCCCTGGAGAAACATGAAGAATAGAGCCGCCGCCGTCCTGCTCGCCGTCCTCGCCGTCCCCGTCTCCGCCGCCGCCCCGCGCCGGCCGCCGGCGCCGGCCGCGCACCCCCGCGTCGCGGTGATCCTGGACGACTTCGGCCTGACCTACAAGGCGAACCCGCCCGACGAGGTCTGGATGAAGCTCGACGAGCCGCTGACCTTCGCGGTGATGCCGGAGTCGCCGCTGACGCGCCAGGCCGCGCGCGCGACGCTCGCGGCGGGCAAGCAGCTGATCATCCACTACCCGTTCGACCCGTTCCAGCGCCTGAAGCTCCCGAAGGACCGCGTCGCGCCGGCCGACGTCGCGAGCGTGCGGCGACTGCTCGAGAAGTCGCGGAAGGAGATCCCCGGCGCCGTGGGCTTGAACAACCACCGTTCGTACCGCGCGACGATGAACCGCCCGCTGATGGACGCGTTCATGAAGCTGCTCAAGCCGACCGGCCTCTACTTCGTCGACGCGCGCGTCTCGGCGCACACGGTCGCCTACGCGGCGGCCCGGGCGGCCGGGATCCCGAGCGCCGAGAACTACATGTTCCTCGACACGGCGCAGGTCCACACGAAGGCCTTCTGCGAGAAGCACCTCGCCGAGGCCGTCGCGCTGGCCCGCCGGCGCGGCTCGGCCGTCGTGATCGGCCACCACTACTTCCACGGCACCTTCGACTGCCTGAAGGAGGCGATGCCGCGCTACGCCGCGCAGGGCGTCCTGTTCGTCCACGCCTCCGAGGTCGTGCGCTGATCTTGACGGCGATTTGATCGCTCGTTGAACCTCCGCTGACCTCCGCCGGCTATACTGCCTGCGGGACCGCGAAGCCGCGGCTCGACGACCGCCGTTCCGGGACGGAGGCGGCGCGGCGCCGCCGAGGCCGCGCCGGGAGGCGTCATGAGGCGGGGAAGAAAGCCGAAGGTCGTGATGGTCGACGACGAGCCGGACTTCGTGCGCGTCGTCCGGTCATGGGCGGAGCCGAGATACTCGTTCGTCGGCCTCTCGCGCGGGGCGGAGCTCCTGCCCCGGATGGAGAAGGAACGGCCGGGGCTGGTCGTGCTCGACGTCTACATGCCGGACGTCGACGGCTTCGAGCTCTGCCGCCGGATCCGCGACGACCCTCGCTACCGCGACGTGCCGGTGCTGTTCCTGACGGGGAGCGCCGACGGCGACGACTTCCTGCGCAACATGGAGGCGGGCGGCAACGGCTACCTGACCAAGCCCGTCGACCGCGCGAAGCTTCTCGCCGAGTTCCGGCGTCTGGCCGGCGGCGTCGACGAGGCGGCGGACGACGAGGCCTAGTCCGCGTCGGCGCGGCGCGCCAGGCACGCGAGGACGCGCGCGCGCAGGACCTCCGGGGACACGGGCTTGCTCATCAGCTCGAAGTCCGGCGAGTAGCCGGGCAGGACGCCCAGCCCGTCGACGTCGAAGCCGGTCAGCAGGATGATCGGAAGGTCGCGGCTGCATTCGCGCTGCCGGATCAGCGTCCCCGTCTCGAAGCCGTTGAGGCGCGGCATCAGCAGGTCCATGATCACGACCGCGAAGCTGCGCTGGAGCAGGAGGCCGAGGACCTCGACGCCGTCGCGGGCGCGCACGATCTCCTCCCGCAGCGGCGAGAGCGTCGCCTCGAGCGCGAGCAGGTCGTCGGGGTCGTCGTCGACGATCAGGATGCCGCGCCGCCCGGGCGCCGCGAAGGCCGGATTCGGCGGGGCTCTCATCGAAGTTTCGCTCATACGAGCCAGACCCGCAGGAGGGCGAGCAGCTGCTCGACGTCGACGGGCTTCGGCAGGTAGTCCGAGGCTCCGGCCGCGATGCACTTCTCGCGGTCTCCCTTCATCGCCTTCGCGGTCACCGCGATGATCGGCAGGCCGCGGAAGCGCGTCATGCGCCGGATCTCCTGCATCGCCTCGTAGCCGTTCATCTCGGGCATCATCACGTCCATCAGCACGACGTCGACGTCCGGGTGGCGCTCGAGCGTCTCGATGCCCTTGCGGCCGCCGTCGGCGCTGAGGACCTTCATCTGGAAGCGCTCGAGCACGCTCGTGATCGAGAACAGGTTGCGGACGTCGTCGTCGACGACGAGCACGCGCCGGCCGGCCAGGACCGGGTCGCCCGCGGGAGGGGCGTCCTTGGCCGCGGCGGCGGAGCGGTGCAGGAAGAGGTCGGTCTCGTCGCGCAGGTGCTCGGGCGTCCGGACGATCTTGGCGATCGAGCGGCTCGCCGCGCGGCGCAGGCGGAGCTCCGCGCGGCGATCGAGCTCCTCCCCGGCGTAGATCAGCAGCGGCAGGCGGCGCAGCTCCGGCACGCGCGCGACGCGGCCGACGAAGCGCGCGGCATCGGTCGTCGCGGCGTCCACGATCGCGCACTGGAAGCGCCCGGCGCGCAGGCGGCGCAGGGCCTCCTCCGCGCTCTTGACGCTCGAGGCCTCGGCCCCGCGCCCGCCGACGAGCGCCAGAAGGGCGCGCCGCTTCTTCTCGTCGGACTCGAGCAGGAGCAGGTTGGTGGCCGGGCGGCGCAGGAAGCCCATCAGGCCGGACAGGCCGGCGTGGAGCGTCTCGCGCGTCGCCGGCTTGGCGATGAAGCCGACCGCCCCCATCTTCATCGCGCGGCGCTCCTCGTCCGGCGCGCCGGACATGATCAGAACCGGGATGTGCCGCAGGCCCGGATCGTGCTTCAGGGCGTCGAGGACCATCCACCCGCTCGTGTCGGGCAGGCGCAGGTCGATCAGCGCGGCCTGCGGCCGGACGAGGCGCGCGGCGGCCAGCCCGGAGGCGCCCTGCAGGGCGACGACGCCCTTGAAGCCGTTCGCGCGGGCGGCGTCGAGGACGAGCTTCGCGAACGTCGCATCGTCCTCGATGATGAGGAGGACCGCGTCGCCCGGGGAGATCGCGTCCCGATCGTCGGCGATTTCCGCGAGAGCCGGAAGCGGGACGAGGTCTTCGTCCCGGCGCGCCTCGTCCCGGGCCGACGGCGCGTCCGTCTCCGGGGCGCGCTGGCGCGGGGCGGGCTTGAGCGGATGGCTGGTCAGGGGCAGGTACAGCGTAAAAGCGCTCCCGCGTCCCGCCACGCTGCGCACCTGGATCTCGCCGCCCAGCAGGCGCGCGATCTCGCGGCTGATCGTCAGGCCCAGCCCGGTGCCGCCGTAGCGGCGGTCGGTGCCGCCCTCGAGCTGCTGGAAGGCCTCGAAGATGATCGCCTGCTTCTCGGCGGCGATGCCGATGCCGGTGTCGATCACCGAGAAGGCGATCATCGGTCCCGACGCGCGCAGGGACTCCGGCAGGGTGCTCTTGCCCGCGGGCTCGACGCGCACGGACACGCCGCCTTTTTCGGTGAACTTGAAGGCGTTCGACAGCAGGTTGCGCAGCACCTGCTGGAGTCGCTTCGGGTCGGTGCGCACGCCGGGGGGGAGCTCGTCGGACAGCTCGATGCCGAAGCTCAGGCCGCGCGAGCGCGCGAGCTGGTCGAAGTTCCGGACCAGGTAGTCCTTCAGGCTCGACAGCGCCATCGACTGAATCTCGATCGTCATCGCACCGCCCTCGATCTTCGAGAGGTCGAGGATGTCGTTGATCAGCGCGAGGAGGTCGTTGCCGGCCGAGCAGATCGTCTGCGCGTACTCGATCTGGCGGTTCGTCATGTTCTTGTCG
>JAGWRY010000042.1 GCA_028869495.1 Elusimicrobiota bacterium
GCCTCCGCGCCGGGCGGCGGCGCCCCGGACGACGCGGCCCTGCTGGCCGGGCTCTTCGAGCGCGTGACGATCGACGACGGCGGCGTGCCGGAGCGCGGCGCGGAGATCCGCCGCGCCTTCGCGCTGATGCTGAAGGCCCCGACCGCCCGCGCGCTGGCCGAACGCTACGTCGCGGAGGGCGCCCCGGCGGTCGTGCGCTTCGCGAACTTCCCCGGCTCGCAGGTCTTCGAGGAGAGCGGGGTCAAGCGCTTCTACGGCAAGCGCGCCGAGACCCCGTGGCGCGAGGACCGCGCCGAGGTCCTGCTCAACGAGGACTACCTGAAGGTCGACCGCGCCGTCCGCGACCGCGACCTGCCGCCGGTGCTCGCCCACGAGCTCTTCGGCCACGCGCTGTGGTACTCGCGCGCGGCGCGCGAGGGCGCGTACCTCGCCTTCCACCACCACGAGCTCAACGAGGCCAACGCCCGCCTCGTCGGCTGGCTCGTCGACTTCGAGCTCGACGGCTTCCTCGAGGAGCAGGGCGCGTGGCGCTTCCTGCAGGACCCGGCCCGCTACTTGAGCGGCCTGAAGCTGCGCCTGCCCTACTACGCGACGACCTTCTCGAGCGCCGAGATGGGCTCGCCGGTCGAGTCGCTCGAGGCGCGGCGCGAGGCGGCGCTGGCCAAGCGCGCGCGCCTGGAGACCGAGCGCGCGAACCACCGCACGTGGAGCGCCGTGATCGACCACTTCGTCTCGCGGCACGGCCTGCCCGAGGCGCGCGTGCGCGCCCTGCGCCGCTACATGGTCGACACCGACGCGAACTACGGCGCCGAGATCGCCGTGATGGACGATATCGTCGCGACGGTGGACGGGCTGCTCAAGGCGATGCGCGCGGAGCCGGACGCCCAAGCCGAGAAGTACCTGACGTGGGCCGCGACGCACCCGATCTTCGAGGCCGTCGGCCGCGAGAACGACGCGAACGCCCGCCGCCTGCTCGAGATGGTCCGCGAGTCGGGCGCCCGCCCCGAGGACGAGCCCGACGAGGTCCGCCGCGCGCGCGAGGAGCACTGGCGCGGGCAGGTGACGTTCGACGAGCTCGAGCGGATGTACCGCGAGGACCGCGAGCGCCGCCCGGACCACTGGCGCTAGATGCTTTAGGCCCTTCCTCCGCGCATCTGCTTCGCGGCGTCCCGCGCCGCGAAGGAGAACCCCGCCCGAACCGCTACCGGAAGTTCTTGAACTGCAGGTCCAGCTCCCAGCTCCCCCCGCGCAGGACCTGCATCGCCGCCTGGAGGTCGTCCTTCGACTTGCCGGACACGCGCAGCTGGCCTTCCTGGATCTGCGCGTTGACCTTGAGCTTGGCGTCCTTGATCGCCTGCTGCATCTTCTTGGCTTTGTCGGTCGGGATGCCGGACTGGATCGTCGCCGTCATCTTCGCGGTCGCCCCGAGGGCCGACTCGACCTTCCCCTTCGCGATGTTGCGCACCGGCAGGCCGCGCTTGGCCAGCCGCGTCAGCAGGACGTCGTAGACCTGGTCGACCTTGAACTCGTCGGCGGCGCGCACGGTCAGCGTCTTCGCCTTCGGGTCGAGCTCGATCGAGGCGTTCGCGTCCTTCAGGTCGTAGCGGTTCGAGATCTCCTTCATCGCGACGGCGACGACCTCGGAGACCTGGTTGAGGTCCACGTCGGAGACGGCGTCGAACGAGAATTCGCTGGGCATGTCCTCACCTCGCCATCGGGATTTTGAGCGACGGATGCGCGCGCGCGAAGCGCTTCGCCTCCGGGTAGCCGGCGTCGACGTGCCGGACGACCCCCAGGCCCGGGTCGTTGGTCAGCACCCGCGTCAGGCGCTCGTCCATCTCCTTCGTGCCGTCGGCGACGGTCACCTGGCCCGCGTGGAGCGAGTAGCCCATGCCGACGCCGCCGCCGTGATGGAAGCTGACCCAGGACGCGCCGGACGCGGTGTTGAGAAGGGCGTTGAGGATCGGCCAGTCGGCGACCGCGTCGGTGCCGTCGCGCATCGCCTCGGTCTCGCGGTTGGGGCTGGCGACCGAGCCGCAGTCCAGGTGGTCGCGGCCGATCACGATCGGCGCGCCGACCTTCCCCTTGCGGACCAGCCAGTTGAAGCGGCGCCCGGCCTCGTCGCGCTCGCCGTAGCCGAGCCAGCAGATGCGCGCGGGCAGGCCCTGGAAGGCGACCCGGCGGCCGGCCAGCTCGATCCAGCGCCGCAGGGACTCGTTCTTCGGGAAGGCCGCCAGCACCTCGCGGTCGGTCGTCCGGATGTCTTCGGGATCGCCGGAGAGCGCGGCCCAGCGGAACGGACCCTGACCTTCGCAGAAGAGCGGACGGATGAACTCAGGGACGAACCCCGGGATATCGAAGGCTCGTTTGACGCCCGCCTCGACGGCCCGAGCGCGGATGTTGTTGCCGTAATCGAACGTCGTGGCCCCCTGCTTCTGCAGGGCCAGCATCGCCTCGACGTGGACCCCCATCGACCGGATCGAGCGCTTCACGTATTCCTTGGGGTCCTTCTTCCTCAGCGAATCCGCCTGCGCCAAGGTCATGCCTTTCGGTATATACCCGTAAAGCGGATCGTGAGCGGACGTTTGATCCGTCAAAATGTCCACGTCGATGCGCCGTTTCGCCAATTCGGGAATGACGTCGGCGGCATTTCCCAGAAGACCGACCGACAAGGCCTCGCCCCGCTCCTTGGCGCGCAAAACCCGCTCCAGAGCCCGGTCGAGGTTCTCTTCGACGCAATCGAGATATCTCGTCTTCAGCCTAAAACGGAGACGACTGGGATCGACCTCGATCCCCAGGAACGCCGCGCCGTTCATCGTCGCGGCCAGGGGCTGGGCGCCGCCCATCCCCCCCAAACCGGCCGTCACGACGAGACGGCCGCTGAGCGTCCCGCCGAAGTCGCGGCGCGCGGCCGCCGCAAAAGTCTCGTACGTCCCCTGAAGAATGCCCTGCGTCCCGATGTAGATCCAGGAGCCGGCCGTCATCTGGCCGAACATCATCAGGCCCTTCTTGTCGAGGGCGTCGAAGTGCTCCCAGGTCGCCCATTTCCCGACGAGGTTGGAGTTGGCGATCAGCACGCGCGGCGCGCCCGGGTGCGTGCGAAAGATCCCGACCGGCTTGCCCGACTGGACGAGCAGGCTCTCGTCGTCCTTGAGCGCGCGCAGGGACCTGACGATCGCCTCGAAGCAGGGCCAGTTGCGCGCGGCCTTGCCGCGTCCGCCGTAGACGACCAGGTCCTGAGGCCGCTCGGCGACCTCCGGGTCCAGGTTGTTCATCAGCATGCGCAGGGCGGCCTCCTGCTGCCAGCCCCGGCACGAAATCTTCTTCCCTCTAGGCGCTCGGATCGTCCTCATATTTTTTAACAAAGGGGTCAGGCACCGAATTAACTTTTTAGTCGAAGGCGCCCTCGAGGACCAGCTCGCGGGCGAGTTCCAGCTTTCCGGACAGCACCTCGTCGCGGCGCGAGGGCTTGACCTTCGCGCGCAGGACCGCCAGGCCTTCCTCGACGCCTCGCCCGGACTTCAGCGGGCGGTGGAACTCGATCGCGCGGGAGGCGGCGCACAGCTCGATCGCGACCACCTGCGCGGCGTTCCAGACGACCTTCTTAAGCTTGAGCGCCGACCACATGCCCATGCTCACGAAGTCCTCTTTGTTGGCCGAGGTCGGCACCGAGTCGGCCGAGGCCGGATGCGCGAGGGCCTTGTTCTCGGAGGCCAGCGCCGCGGCCGCGTACTGCGCGATCATCCAGCCGGACTCGACGCCCGGGTTCTCGGCCAGGAAGGGCTTCAAGCGCGGGGCCTGGCCCGCCGTCACCTGAAAGGTGCGCCTCTCGGAGACGTTGGCCAGCGCCGTCAACGCCCCCGCCGCCGAGTCGAAGGCGAAGGACAGCGCCTGGCCGTGGAAGTTGCCGCCCGAGATCACGCGTCCGCCGGTCACGAGCGGATTGTCGGTGACCGCGCGCATCTCGGTCTCGACGACGCGGCGCGCGTCGGCCAGGCGGTCGAGGACCGCCCCGTGGACCTGCGGCGCGCAGCGCAGCGAGTAGGAGTCCTGCACGCGCGGATCGCCCTCGAGGTGCGAGCGGCGGATCTGCGAGCCGGCCAGGAGGCGCCGCAGGCCGCGCGCGGCCTCGATCTGTCCGGGGTGGGGCTTCAGCGCCTGGACCGCCGCGTCGTAGGGCGCGGGCGTGCCGGTCAGCGCCTCCAGGCTCGCCGCGCAGGCCAGCTGGGCCGCGCGCCAGACGCGCTCGGCGGCCAGCAGGGCGTGTCCGCCGACCGACTGCATCGCCTGCGTGCCGTTGAGGAGCGCGAGCCCCTCCTTGGCCGACAGGACGAACGGAGCCAGGCCCGCGCGCCGGAGCGCGGCGGCCGCGGGGACGCGCCGGCCGCGGAAGAGGACGTCTCCCTCGCCGATCACGGCCAGCGCCATGTGCGCCTGCGGCGCGAGGTCGCCGCTGGCGCCGACCGAGCCGCGGCTCGGGATCAGCGGGACGATCCCCGCCGAGAGCATCCGGACCAAGTGCCGGACCAGCGCGGGGCGCACGCCGGAGTGCCCGCGCGCGAGCTCGTTCAGGCGCAGGAACAGGATCGCGCGCGCCTCGGCGGGAGCCAGCGGCTCGCCGACGCCGCAGGCGTGCGACAAGACGAGGTTGCGCTGGACCTGGGCCAGCAGGCCCGGCGAGATCCGCGTCGAGGCCAGCTCGCCGAAGCCGGTGTTGACGCCGTACACCGGCCGTCCGGAGGCCATGACCTTCTCCAGCGTGCGCCGGGAGGCGGCGACCTTCCGCAGGGCCGCGGCCGGAAGAACGGCCGGTCGGTCGCCTGCGGCGACCGACGACATCTCCTCCAAGCGGAGGACGGGCGATCCCAGCTTAAACGCGCTCGACGGCAACGGCGACCGCCTCCCCGCCGCCGAGGCAGATGCCGGCGACGCCGCGCTTTCCGCCCTTGAGCTTCAGGGCGTTGAGAAGGGTGACCAGGATGCGCGCGCCCGAGGCGCCCAGCGGGTGGCCGAGCGCCACCGCGCCGCCGAGGACGTTGACCTTGTCCTCGGGAAGTCCGGCCAGCTTGTTGACGGCCAGGGTCACCACCGCGAAGGCCTCGTTGACCTCGAAGAGGTCCACCGAGTCCTTGGTCCAGCCGACCTTCTTAAGGAGCTTGTCCACCGCGCCGGCCGGAGCCGTCGTGAACCACTTCGGCTCCTGCGAGAAGGTCGCCCAGCCGGCGATCCGCGCCAGCGGCTTTTTCCCCGCCGCGCCCTTGGCCGAGGCGAGCACCAGCGCCGCCGCGCCGTCGTTGAGCTTCGACGCGTTGGCCGCCGTGATCGTGCCGTCCTTCTGGAAGGCGGGGCGCAGCTTGGCGATCTTGTCGAGCTTCGCGCGGCCCGGCTCCTCGTCGAGCTCGATCCCGTCGACGCCGACGATCTCGTCCTTGAACAAGCCCTTCTGCTGGGCCTCGATCGCGCGCTGGTAGGACTTCAGCGCCCAGGCGTCCTGCATCTCGCGCGTGATCGCGTGCTCCTTCGCGCAGAGCTCGCCGCAGTCGCCCATGTGGACGCCGTCGTAGGGGTCCAGCAGGCCGTCCTTGAGCACCGCGTCGATCAGCACCGCGTTGCCGTAGCGGTAGCCGGAGCGCGCCTTGTCGAGGAGGTACGGCGCCTTCGACATCGACTCCATCCCGCCGGCCAGAGCCAGGTCCTCCTCGCCGAGCGCGATCGACTGCGACGCCATCATCACGGCCTTCATGCCCGAGCCGCAGACCTTGTTGACGGTCGTCGCGCCGACCGAGACCGGGATTCCCGCGGCGACCTGCGCCTGGCGCGCCGGAGCCTGGCCGACGCCGGCCGGGATCACGCAGCCGAGGACGACCTCGCCGAGGTCCTCGGGCTTCACGCCGGCGCGCTCGACCGCCCCCTTCGCGGCCTTCGCGGCCAGCTGGGGCGCGGTCGAGGACGCGAGCGTCCCGTTGATGGAGCCGATCGGCGTGCGCGCGGCGGACAGGATCAGGATTTCGTTCATCGAAGGCCTCCGGTCAGTAGTAGACGACGCGCGCGGCCAGCCCGCAGAGGACCGCCAGCGCGGCGCCCATGTAGAACGTGAACGCCGTCAGGTCGAACAGGCGCCGGCGGCGCAGGAAGGACATCACCCCGAGCCAGAGCGCCGCGACGACGGCGGCGCCAGCCGCGCTCGGCAGGAGGAAGCACAGCGCCAGGACCAGGCGCTCGGCCATCGCCAGGTGCTTCTCGTCGAAGCCCGGATACTCGGCGCCGTGCATGTCCTTCTCGAGGAAGTAGATCAGCACCGTCGTCGCGTGCGTCACCAGCACGAACAGGCAGCCGAGGATCGGCCACTTCTCCGGGAAGAAGCCCGCCCTCGCCGCGCTCGCGGCGGCCAGCGGCACGACCGCGAAGATCACCGAGTAGTGGATGACCTGGTCCCAGACGAAGAAGACCGTGTTGTCGGGCATCCCGTACTTGTGGATCGTGTAGACGCGCCACCAGTCCTCGAGCAGGTGGGTCAGGAAGACGAGCCCGATGCACTCCCAGCCGTTCAGGCGGAAGAACGCGTTGCTGACCCAGGTCTCGCGCAGGAACGGCCAGCACAGCGCGACGTAGAACAGCGGGTGCATCAGGCAGTGGACGAGCAGGCCCGCGAAGCTCGTCCGCTTCCAACGGTTGATGAAGTTCGTCTGGAAGGTGAAATCGGCCAGCAGGTGGCCGAACATCAGTCGCCAGAAGATCTCCATCGCCTACTTCGCCGTCATGTTAAAGACGCCGTCCCAGGAGGCGTCCGGAGGGATCGCCGCGTACTCGCGGCAGCGCGCCAGGTACAGCTGACCGGGGCCGTCGTCCGGCAGGAGCTCGGCGAACTTCTCGAGCGCGGCGAGGGCCTCCTCGTAGCGGCGCGCGTCGAAGGCGGCCACGCCCGCCTCGTAGAGGGGCAGGGCCTTCTCCCACTCGGGGCTCAGGGCGCCCGCCTCGGCGATCGGCTCGTAGATCTTGATCGGCGTCTCCTTGCCGATCACGCGCACGCGCCCGAGAACGCGCGCGACGACGCGGCCCTTCGCGCCCTCCCAGGCGGACTCGCTGATGATGACCTTCGAGCCGAAGAACTTGTTGGCCCCCTCCAGGCGCGACGCGAGGTTCACCTCGTCGCCGATCACCGTGTACTGGAGCTTCTTCTCGCTGCCGGTCAGGCCGACCGTCGCCACGCCGGAATTGATGCCGATGCGCACCGCGGGGACCTCGGGCAGGCTCTTGTCGAGCGTCTTGTTCAGCTCGCGGATCGCGCGCTGGCACTCGAGCGCGGCCAGCACCGCGTCCGCGCGGTGGTCCGGGTTCTCGATCGGCGCGTTCCAGAAGGCCATGATGCAGTCGCCGATGTACTTGTCGATCGTGCCGCGGCGCTCGAGGATCACCCGGCTCAGCGAAGACAGATACTTGTTCAGGAACTGGATCAGCGCCTCGGGGTCCATCTTCTCCGAGATGTTCGTGAAGTGCGCGATGTCGAGGAAGAAGATCGTCAGCTCGCGCTTCTCGCCGCCGAGCTTGACCTTCGACGGGTCGCTGGCGAGCTGCTCGACGACCTCCGGGGCCACGAACTGCCCGAACAGCCCCTTGATCATCTTCTTCTCGGCGCCCTCGGTCAGTGCGCGATGGACGACGAGGACCAGGTACGCCGACAGCATCGCCGCCGCCGGCGGGACGAACTCGACGAAGGTCCCGCGGCGGAACATCCACAGGCAGAAGACGAGCCAGCCGACGACGGTCGAGCCGGCCAGCGCCGCGCCGACGGCCGGCGCGAAATACTGATAGAGGTAGGTCAGCAGCATCGCCGCGAGGATGCACAGGACGATCGCCAGTCGCGTCCACGCCCCCAGGCCGTCGTGGTGGAGCGTGTTGTCGATCGCGTTCAGGTGGAAGTCGGCGCCCGGCGCGGTCTCCAGGAACGGCGTCGGATAGTGGTCGTAGTAGCCGAGCGTCGTCGAGCCGATGATCGTCAGAGAGCCCTTCAGCGCCGCCTTCTGCTCGCCGGTGAGCTTCCCCGACAGCAGGTCGATCAGCGAGATGCGCAGGTACGGCGAGTAGACCTTCTCCGCGTTGGAGAGGCCCGCGTCGCGCGGATGCGCGAGCCAGGTCTTGACCGCGCGGAAGTTCATCAGATGCGGCGCGGAGCCGTAGCGCGCGCGCACGTCGTCGAGGCTGATCCCCTCGTAGGCGGAGATCGCCGCCGCCTCGAGCGAGACCGCGTCGAACTGCGGCCGCAGGGGGTCCGGCACGCCGCTGCGGAACAGCGCGAAGCTGCGGATGTGGCCGTCCCCGTCGAGGAGGTCCGTGATGTTCGGATGCCCGAACCAGCGCGTCGCCGTCATCAGCGGCTTGATCGGCAGAGATGTCTTGACGACCATGCCGTGCGGCGTCAGCTCGAGGTCCTGCGCGAACAGGTGCACGACGCGCCCGAAGCGCCGCGTCGCCGCCGCCAGCGCCGCGTCGCCGCGGGCCGGCTCGAAGAACATCACGTCGAAGACGGCCGTCTTGACGCCGAGCGCCTTCAGGCGGTCCAGCGCCCGCGCGTACTCGATCCGCGGCAGCGGGAAGCCGTACTTGTGGACGGTGTCGTCGTCCGCGGCGACCAGGATCAGGCGCGGGTCGCCGGGCTTGACCGCCGCGCCGCCGTGCTGGAACAGGAAGTCCTGCCAGACGTAGCGGACGTGCTCGAAGGCCCCGGCGGAGTCGACGCCGATGAAGCGGGGCAGGTAGAGGACGAGGAAGAAGACGGTGTAGACGGAGACGAAGATCTTCGCGAAGCGTCGGGACGGTTTCACGGTCGGGGCCGTTCCTCCCGGGCAGGGGAGCGCCCGGAGCGCAGTCTCGCGCGCAGTCTCGCGCGCAGTCTCGCGCGGGCGTCCTTCAGCGCGGCTTTCGCCGCGGGGTCCTTCTCGGCCGCGTAGGCGGCGTCGAGCGCCGCCGCGTCCGCCGAGCCGCCGGCGAGCGCCGTCGCGACGGCGGCCTCGCGGCGCTCGGAAGCGTCGCGCGAGCTCAGGGCGGCCCGCGCGACCGCCAGCCCGGACGGATCGCCGAGTCGGGCGAGGGCCTCGGCCGCCCGGAC